>NTKG01000017.1 GCA_002457305.1 Bacteroidetes bacterium MED-G21
TATTACGACGAATTATTAAGGAGATGAATCTGGATACAGATATCTATAAAGTAAATATTGTTCAGTCTAGGATATCTTCATTCAAAAATAATTTGATTACTGTTAAAGCATACAATAATAATGCTGAATTAAAAACACAAGACGATTCTGCACACCGACCTCAAATGGGTGCTATTTATGAAAGGTATGTAAAGGAGTGTTTTAAATCTGGAGCAATGGATTTTGATGATTTGTTGTTAAAGACCAATGAGCTTTTATTTAAACACCCTGATGTTTTACACAAGTATCAGCACCGTTTTCAATATGTTCTTGTTGATGAGTATCAAGATACCAATCATTCACAATATTTAATAGTGAAAGCCTTAGCTGCCTTAAATGAAAACATATGTGTGGTTGGAGATGATGCGCAGAGTATTTATTCTTTTCGCGGTGCCAATATTCGAAACATACTTAATTTTAAAAGTGACTATTCGGATGTTAAATTGATTAAGCTGGAACAAAATTATCGGTCTACAAAAAATATTGTGAATGCTGCAAATAGCGTTATCAGTAAAAATAAGGATCAACTTGATAAAGAAGTATGGACTTCTAATGATTTAGGGGATAGGATTAAGGTGAATCGAGCAATGACTGATAGTGATGAAGCCGTTATAGTGGCTTCCAATATCATGGAAACAAAACAAACAGATCAGGTAACTAATAATAACTTTGCAATTCTTTACCGAACCAATGCGCAATCTAGAAGTATGGAAGAGGCGTTGAGAAAGAGAGCTGTACCTTATAGAATTTATGGAGGATTGTCTTTTTATCAAAGAAAAGAAGTTAAAGACATGATGGCTTATTTTCGAATAGCATCAAATCCTATAGATGAAGAAGCCTTAAGAAGAATTATCAATTATCCTAAAAGAGGAATTGGTAACAGTTCTATCGATAGAATGACGCTTGCAGCTAGTGAGCAGGAAAAAACACTTTGGGGAATTGTTGAAAACATCAACTTTGAAAATACTGGATTGAATGCCGGGAGTACAGCTAAAGTCGACAACTTTGCAGTACTTATCAAAAGTTTTCAAGTTATGGTAAAAGAAAAGGATGCTTTTGAAGTTGCCACTTACATTGCGAAACAATCAGGAATATTAAGGGAAATGCAAATAGATAAAACACCAGAGGGAATCAGTCGGTATGAAAACTTGCAAGAACTTTTAAATGGTATAAATGAATTTGTAAATCAGGAAAATGAAAAATCAGAAGATCAACGCAATACAAGCTTAGCATATTATTTAGAGGATATAGCATTGCTTACTGATGCAGATAAAGAAGTTGATGATGATGGAGATCATGTTTCCTTAATGACTATACACCAGTCCAAAGGTTTGGAATTTCCTTATGTTTATATAGTAGGCTTAGAAGAAAATTTATTTCCTTCTCAGATGTCAATGACTTCACGAGCAGATCTGGAAGAAGAAAGACGTTTGTTTTATGTTGCTTTAACCAGAGCAGAAAAAAGAGCTACTCTAAGTTATGCATTAACCCGTTACCGATGGGGAAATTTAATAGACTGTGAGCCGAGTAGGTTCATAGAGGAAATTGACGATAAGTATCTTGATGCAAATTTTATTAATATAAAGCCCGCAATAAAACCCATTAAAAAACAAAGTAATACAAGATATTATAAGACTAATGTCCCATCCCGTTTTAATAAATCTAATGATAAAAAAGAGATTACATTAAAAAGATCTAAGCCTACTTTTGTTCCTCGAAATTTTAAAAAAATTAATCCAAACACGAACACTCGTCAATATGCAGATCATTCATATACAGAAGGAATGAAAGTAGAGCACGATCGATTTGGAATAGGAGTCATATGTAAATTAGAAGGGAAGGGCGCCAATAAAAAAATTAGCATTAACTTTGCAGACTTAGGAGAGAAGACCCTCCTGGCAAAATTCGCAAAACTCAACATTCTCAAATAATTACATTGAATGGAATACAATACCAGTCTATCAAAATTAATAATTCCTGAATACGGAAGGAATGTGCAAAAAATGGTTCACTCGATCATCGCTATCGAAGATCGCGAAAAAAGAAACCATCAGGCAAAATCCATTATTGAAGTGATGGGAAATTTAAATCCACACCTAAGAGATGTGCCTGATTTTAAACATAAGTTATGGGACCATCTTTTTATTATGTCAGATTTTCATTTAGACGTAGATTCTCCATATGATAGACCTTCAAAAGAGTCTTTTGAGGAAAAGCCCGAAATGTTAAAATATTCTGATAACAATATTAAATTCCGTCATTACGGAAAAATATTACCTCTAATTATTAAACGAACTATAGATTTAGATGAGGGTGAATACAAAGATTTTTTGGTGTTTACTATCGCTAATCATATGAAAAAATCTTATCTAACATGGAATAAAGCCAATGTGGAGGATGAGGTTATATTGAAACATCTTAGTCAAATGTCCGATGATAAATTAAGTATGAAAGAGACTTTTAAACTTTCTTCTTTCTCGGATGTGAAGACACAGAAAAATTACAAAAAGAATTACAGTAGAGGTCGCAACCACGGAAAAAGAAAATAAACTAAGATGGCATCATTTAAAATAAAAGGAGGCAAAAAGCTTCATGGACAAATTACGCCTCAAGGAGCAAAGAATGAAGCCTTACAGATTTTAAGTGCTGTACTTTTGACCTCTGAAAAAGTCTTAGTTAGCAATATTCCCGATATTATAGATGTAAACAAGCTTATTGAAATTCTCATTGATTTAGGGGTGAAAGTAGAGAAGCTTGGAAAAGGTTCTTACAGTTTTCAAGCAGATCAAATTAATTTAGACCATCTTTCTAGTGATGATTTTAGAGATAAGGGGGGGAGGCTTCGAGGTTCTATCATGATTGTGGGTCCTCTTCTTGCTCGTTTTGGAAAAGCTGCAATTCCGCGTCCGGGTGGAGATAAAATTGGTCGCCGAAGATTAGATACTCACTTTATAGGTTTTGAAAAACTCGGAGCTGAATTTAATTATGATGATAAAAACGGATTCTTCCAAATTAATGCTAAAGAGCTAAAGGGAACATTTATGCTTCTGGAAGAAGCATCAGTAACCGGTACAGCAAATATTGTTATGGCGGCCTGCTTGGCAAAAGGAAAAACGACTATTTACAACGCTGCATGTGAGCCTTATTTACAACAGCTCTGTAAGATGATCAATCGTATGGGTGGTAAAATTTCTGGTATTGGATCTAATTTATTGCTTATTGAAGGCGTCGAAAAACTTGGGGGCTGTGAACACCGTGTACTTCCTGATATGATCGAAATTGGTTCATGGATAGGACTTGCAGCTATGACCCAGTCTGAGTTGACCATCAAAGATGTTGCTTATGATGAGTTGGGTGTTATTCCTGGAACATTTAGAAAACTTGGTATACAGCTTGAAAGAAGAGGGGATGACATCTTTGTTCCTTCTCAAGAATACTATGAGATAGAAAGTTTTATTGACGGTTCTATTATGAACATATCTGATGCGCCGTGGCCTGGATTTACGCCCGATTTATTAAGTATTATATTGGTTGTGGCGACACAAGCTAGAGGTTCTGTTTTGATTCATCAAAAAATGTTTGAAAGTCGCTTGTTCTTTACAGATAAACTTATAGATATGGGTGCGCAAATTATTCTTTGCGATCCTCACAGAGCAACCGTAATTGGATTAGATAGAAAGAGTAAGTTGAAGCCTACTGTTATGACCTCACCTGACATCCGTGCAGGTGTGTCTTTATTGATTGCTGCGCTATCAGCAGATGGTGAAAGTACCATTCATAATATTGAGCAGATTGATAGAGGGTATGAAGATATTGAGGCCCGTTTAAAAGCAATTGGTGCCGACATTACACGATTGAATTAGAGTAAAGAAAAACAACTAATATGAAACGAATTTTTTACCCATTTTTAATTCTAAGTATATGTTTTTCTTTTAGCTTTATTTCTGGAAAATCTTCCCTTTTTGGATATCAATATGGTGGTTTGAACATTGGAGATATGGCACCTGGTTTTTCTATAGAGTCTCTTGATGGAACATTTTTTAAACTTTCTGATTTCAAAGGTAAAGTTGTTTTACTTGATTTTTGGGCTTCTTGGTGTGGTCCTTGTCGACAAGATAATCCGCATATTGTTTCTATATATGAGAAATTTAATCAAGCAAATTTCAAGTCAGCTAATGGATTTGAGGTCGTTAGTATTTCTTTGGATGGTTTAACAGATCGAAGAGGAAATCCAAAACAAGATAATGCCAAAGAGGACTGGCTTACTGCTGTTATGGACGATGGACTGGTCTGGGAATCCCACGGTAGCGAGTTGAAAGGCTGGGATTCTGAGGTTGTCAAAAATTACCATGTTAACAGTATTCCTAGTAATTTTTTAATTGATGAAAAAGGAATTATTATAGCCAAAGACCTTAAAGGACCAGCACTTTATGCTACCATTAAGCGTTTGACAAAATAACGTTTAGGTCTTTTTTCTAAAGATTAGTAATTCGTATTTGTTTTCTTACTTGTTTCAATGCAATCCATATAAAATACGACAACTCTACTTGATTTTTTTTACTTTTGCGCCATTGTGTCATATAAAGTGACATGGCAAACAATTTGCAAGGCATATCATAAATATTTTAACATTATAAATATGCCAAAGAAAACACTTAAAAAAGATAAAGAAGAAGTCCAAGAAATGAAGGAAAAAGAAGTTAATGCTGAAGAACAAGTACTTGGTCAAGAGGAGGTTGATGAGCTTAGTCGTGAAGATCAATTAGAGCAAGAAGTTGCTGAATTAAAAGATAAGCAGATTAGATTGTTTGCTGAGTTTGAAAACTTCAAAAAAAGAACTGCTAAAGAGCGTATTGATTTATTTAGAAATGCAGGTGTAGAGTTTTTTGAGTCTATGTTGCCCATTTTAGATGATTTTGATAGAGCTGCAAAGCATAAAGAAGAAGCCGAGGAGACTCATGAACTTCAAAAAGGTTTTGATTTGATTCACTCTAAACTTCTTGGTATTCTTGAGCAAAAAGGTTTGAAATCCATGGACTCATCTGTAGGAAAAGATTTTGATACTGATTTTCATGAAGCAATAACTCAAATTCAAGCACCATCTGATAATATGAAGGGGAAAGTAATTGACGAAACGGAGAAAGGATATTTTTTAAATGATAAAGTAATTCGCTACGCGAAAGTTGTAGTTGGACAATAATCATAGCAATGGCTAAAAGAGATTATTACGAAGTATTAGGGGTTGGTAAAAGTGCCACTGATAAAGAGCTTAAGAAGGCATACAGAAAGTTAGCTATTAAGTACCATCCAGATAAGAACCCGGATGACAAAGGTGCTGAGTCTAAATTTAAGGAAGCAGCAGAAGCTTATGAGGTTCTCAATAACCCTGATAAAAGGGCGCGGTATGATCAATATGGACATGCCGGTCTTGAAGGGGGGGGCTTTGGTGGAGGTTTCGGAGCTGGAGGAATGAATATGGACGATATCTTTAGTCAGTTCGGAGATATTTTTGGGTCTGCTTTTGGTGGTGGCGGATTTGGTGGTTCAAGAGGTGGTAGACGTCGGAGTCGAGGATCTAATTTAAGAGTTCGGGTTAAACTCACACTTGAAGATATTGCTAATGGTGTTGAGAAAAAAATAAAAGTTAGACGACTGATTATTGCTGATGGTGTTACGCATAAAACTTGTTCAAATTGTAACGGCTCAGGACAAAGCGTTCAAATAGTAAATACACCACTCGGAAGAATGCAAACTTCTTCTACATGTCCTGTATGTAATGGTCTTGGGAAAATTATAGATCATAGACCTTCTGGATCTGATGCTAATGGTATGATTAATAAAGAAGATACTGTTAGTATTAAAATTCCTGCTGGAGTAGAGGATGGTATGCAGCTGTCTGTTTCAGGTAAAGGAAATTATGCTCCTATAGATGGCATTGCTGGTGACCTTATTGTTCTTATCGAAGAAATTCCTCACGAGAATTTAAAACGTGATGGAAAAAATTTACACTATGATTTGTACATCAGTTATTCAGATGCAGTTTTAGGATGTAATCCAGAAATTCAAACCATATCTTCTAAAGTTAAGATCAAATTAGATGAAGGTATTCAGTCGGGTAAAATTTTACGTTTAAGAGGGAAAGGACTTCCAAGTGTGGATCGTTATGGTACTGGAGATTTATTGGTTCATGTTAATGTTTGGACACCTCAAAATATAGACAAGAAACAAAGAGCCTTCTTTGAGGCATGTAAGGATGAAGGGAGCTTTAAACCAGATCCAGATAAAAATAACAAGTCATTCTTTGATAAAGTCAAAGAAATGTTTCAATAAATCATAAAATCTCAGAAAGGAGATTTTTTCTTTTATAGCAAGTATTTTAAAACTTATATT
Organism: Bacteroidetes bacterium MED-G21; assembly: GCA_002457305.1. Taxonomy (GTDB): domain Bacteria; phylum Bacteroidota; class Bacteroidia; order Flavobacteriales; family UBA7430; genus MED-G21. The sequence goes on from NTKG01000017.1 coordinate 6,430, forward strand.
TCTTATTAAATGGTCTCTTTTTTAATGAATATTAGGCCTTATTATGTGTTAAAAAAATCTATTCTTTATTCAATCAGGCTGCTTTAATACTTATCTTTGTACAAACATTAATAATGGCTTATAAAAGTTTAGAATCTTGTGTTAGGGATCTTGATAAAACAGGTCAATTGATTCGAATTAAGGAAGAAGTAGATCCTTACTTAGAGATGTCTTCGATTCAATTGCGCGCATATAAAAAAGGGGCTCCAGCAATTCTTTTTGAAAAGATAAAAGGTTGTGAGTTTAAAGCCTTATCTAATCTTTTTGGAGATGTAAATCGTTCAAGGTTTTTATTTAGAGATACCATGGAAATGGTTCAAAATATTGCTTTGCTCAAGAAAGACCCTATGCTGGCTTTAAAAAAGCCTCTAAAATACCTTTCTACGCCTAAACATCTATATAATGCCTTGCCAAAAAAAGTATCTAAGCGTCGTGCTGGATTTGTTGAGACTACAATCGATAAATTACCTCAAATTACCTGTTGGAAAAAGGATGGAGGTCCTTTTATTACCCTTCCAATAGTTTATACAGAAGATGTTGAGCAACCCGGATGGATGAAATCGAATATGGGTATGTATCGAATACAATTAGGGGGTAATGATTATAAACAAAATGAAGAAATAGGACTGCATTATCAAATTCATCGTGGTATTGGTGTTCATCAGTCTAAAGCAAATGCTAAAGGTCAGCCCCTTAAAGTAAGTATTTTTGTTGGTGGGCCGCCTTCATTAAGCTTTTCTGCCGTAATGCCTTTACCAGAGGGTTTGCCCGAATTTGCTTTTGCTGGTATGCTTGGAGGTAAAAGAATTCGTTACTTTATAGAAGATGGTTATACGGTATGTGCGGATGCAGATTTTGTCATTACTGGAGAGGTGATGCCTCATGATGTTAAGCCTGAAGGCCCTTTTGGAGACCATTTAGGTTATTACAGTTTGAAACATGATTTTCCCGTCATGAAAGTTCATAAAGTCTATCATAAAAAATACGCTATTTGGCCTTTTACTGTGGTTGGAAGACCACCACAAGAAGATACCAGCTTTGGTGCAATGATTCATGAATTGGCAGGAGAAACTGTTAAACTAGAGTTGCCTGGGGTAAAGGCTGTCCATGCTGTTGATGCTTCAGGCGTTCACCCTCTTCTTTTTGCAATAGGATCAGAGCGTTACACCCCTTATATTAAACAAAGGCAGCCAGCGGAGATTTTAACACAAGCCAATCATATTTTAGGTTTTGGGCAAATGTCTTTGGCGAAGTTCTTATTTATAGCCGCTGAAGAGGATGATAAAAACTTGAATATTGATGATGAACAAGCTTTTTTACAACATATTTTAGAGCGTGTAAATTGGGAAAGAGATTTGCATTTTTATACCAAGACCAGTATTGATACACTTGATTATTCAGGAGAAGGATTAAATACAGGTTCGAAAGTAGTGATTGCTGCTGCAGGAGAATCTATTAGGACTTTGGTTCAGCATTTTGACCCTGAAACCCCTTTACCTAAGGGAATTACCAATGTTAAATTCGTTGCTCCTGGTATTTTAGCTGTTTCTTGTACTGCTTTTGAAAGCTATGATCAAGCTCAAATCGAAATGGTTGATTGGGCGAATTCTTTAAAAGAATATTTAGGCAAAAAGGTTAACTCTATCCCTCTAATTTTGATGTGTGATGATGCTGATTTTGTTTCAGAAACATACAACAACTTCTTATGGGCTACTTTTACCAGAGCCAACCCTTCACACGATATTTATGGAATCGATTCTTTTACAAAATACAAACATTGGGCTTGTAAAGGAAGTTTGATAATTGACACCCGGATTAAACCTCACCACGCGCCTCAATTACTTTTAGATGATGAAGTGGAAAAAAGAGTAGATGCTCTTTTTGATCGCCATCCTGAATTAGCAAAGCTTTAAACATATTTTAATACCAGTTTATAATTTTTTTATTTTTGCCCAATAATGACAGAAATCGCCCTCAGAGAAAAAGCAAAAGCATATTTAGAACTCTGCTATCAGGAATTAAACAAAGAAGATTTGTTTGAAGAAAGATGGCTTAAGGTCCTATCTTCGATTGAAGAAAAAGGAACTTATGAACTTTTAGATTTCGAATTGGATTATGGAACAAAGGTTGCTTGGCGCAATTCGAATAAATGTATTGGAAGGCTTTTTTGGCGTTCAATGGAAGTACTGGATAAACGTTCTTTAGATTCGATAGATGCTATTTTTGATGTGCTGTTTGAGCATATTGAATTTGCCACTAATGGTGGTAATATTCGTTCTACTATTACTGTATTTAATGCGCATAAAGGTATTCGAATTTGGAATCCGCAGCTTTTAGGTTTTGCAGGTTATGAGCAAGAAGATGGCTCTGTAATTGGAGATCCTAAGCATGTGGAATTTACCAATGAGTGTATCAAGCTGGGCTGGGAACCTAAGATGGGTCCATTTGATATTTTACCTTTACTTGTTCAAATTGAAGGAGAAAAAATACAATGGCGTGAAATTCCAAAAGAAATTATTACACTTGTTTCTATTGAGCATCCAAGTATCCAAGCTATTAATGACCTAAAATTACAATGGTATTCTACACCTATTATTTCTAATATGACCTTAGAGGTCGGTGGAATAGAATTTATGGCTGCACCCTTTAATGGTTGGTATATGGGAACAGAAATAGGCGCTCGAAATCTTGCAGATGAAGACCGTTACAACTTACTTCCGTTAGTAGCCGAGAAGATGGGTTTGGATCTTCACGATAAAAACAGTTTATGGAAAGATAGAGCCTTAATAGAATTGAATCAAGCCGTTTTGTATTCTTTCCGTAAAGCCGGTGTTAAGATCATTGATCATCATTCTGCTTCTAAGCAATTTATGCAGTTTATGCGACAGGAAGAGAAAGAGGGTCGAGATGTTACTGCAAATTGGTCTTGGATTGTGCCTCCGGTTTCAGGATCTACCATGGAGGTGTTTCATACCGAAATGAATGACATCATTAAAAGCCCAAATTATTTCTATCAGGAAGATGCTTGGGTTTAATTTTCTAGTTGCCTTTGCCGAATCGCCTCATAAAGAATTACTGCTGAAGCAACTGAGACATTAAGCGACTCTGTTTTTCCGAACATGGGAATACGTGTTTTAGCATCAGCCAATTCTAGAATGTCTTCATTAATACCGTCTTCTTCAGAACCCATAACAATCACTACAGGATCAACAAAAGGTACATCGTAAAGGTTCGTATCCGTTTTTTCTGTACAAGCTATTACTTTAAGGCCACTCTTTTTTAAATATTTCAAGCTGTGGTGAAGATTTTGTTCTCTACAAATAGGAATGTGCATTAAAGCCCCGGTAGAAGTTTTCATGGCATCAGAGTTTAACTGAGCTCCACCTACCTTAGGTAAGATAATTGCGTTTACACCACAAGATTCTGCAGTACGAGCAATAGCACCAAAGTTACGTACATCGGTAACTCGGTCTAGCATTAGGAAAATAGGTGATTTACCATCTTCATAGGTTTGCATTAATACATCACCCAGTTTATAAAAGTTAACTGGCGATACAAAAGCAAACACCCCTTGGTGCTCTTTGTGTGTAAGGCGGTTTAGTTTTTCAACGGGTACCGCTTTAAACATAATATTGTGCTCTTTTAAAAGGGCACGTAACTCCATCGCTAAACCTGTATTTAAACCTTTCTCCATAAAGATTTTATCGAATTCTTTGCCCTCATGAACAGCGTCCATAACGGCTTGCAAACCGAAAATTTCTAAACTCTTTTGTAAACGATCTTTTTTCATAGGGAGTAAAAGTACGATTATTCACTTTCAGGCAAGTATTCTGAGTCTGATTTATCGATTAGCTCCTGAGAAATACTTTTATTGGTTTTAGCACCTAGTTTTTTAATCTTTTCTACACTATTTACTAAGTTTCCTCTTCCACTTATTAGTTTGTTTTGTGCGGCTTCATATTTTTTATGTGCATTATCAATTGCTTTGCCAACACCTTCCAGGTCATTCGTGAAGCCAATAAATTTTTCGTATAATGCTCCAGACTGCCGAGCAATTTCAAGTACATTTTTCTTTTGATTTTCTTGTTGCCAGATAAACGATACTGTTCGCATCGTTGCCATAAGGGTAGAGGTACTAACTAAAATGATATTTTTATTTAGTGCCAGATTAAAAATCTCTCCATCTTCCTGAAGTGCTAATGTTAGGGCCGGTTCAATAGGAACAAACATTAAAACATAGTCGGGTGTATTAATACTGTAAAGATTAGGATAGTCTTTTCCTGACAGATCTTTTATGTGCTTTTTAATACTCTCCAGGTGATGTTTTAAAAGGACTTGTTTTTTTAGTTCATCTTCAGAATTTACATATTGCTCGTATGCAGAAAGTGATACTTTAGAGTCAATAATTAAATTTTTGTCATCGGGTAGGTCGATGATGCAATCGGGACGCTTATCATTCCCTTCTTCATCTTTTAGAGAGTTTTGTGTGCGGAAATGAACCCCTTTGTTTAGCCCAGATTTCTCAAGTAAAACTTCCAATTGCAATTCGCCCCAATCCCCTTGAACTTTTGAGTCACCTTTAAGGGCTTTTGCCAGGTTATTGGCATCCTGACTTATTTTTTGATTTGTTTCCTGAAGAAGTTTAATTTGTTCTGAAAGACCTGCTTTATTTTTTTGATCCTTTAGATATTTATCTTCTACACTCTGTTCGAAACTCTTAATTTTTTCGCCCAGAGGTTTTAGAATTTGCTCGATATTTTTTTGGTTTTGCTCGGCAAACTTTTCGGATCTCTTTTCTAAGATCTCATTTGCCATATTTTCGAATTGCGTTTGCAATTGCTTTTGTTGTTCAATCAAACGTTTGTTTTCCTCATCAAGTTTTGAATTTAAAGTGTCTATTAATGTGTCTCTTGAAGCAACATCAGCTTTTAAATTTCCGATCAGTTCTTCCTTTTCGCGGTTTTCCTTTTCTATTTTTGCAGAACGTTCTTTTTCGGAAGTGTAAAGTTCCTTTGCAACATAGTTGTTAAGATCTGAATTAGATCTATTTGGGGCTGATTTGTTTTTACTATACAAAACACCAATAATGATTCCAGCAGCCAAACCAATGAGTAAGTAGAGTATTTCCATAATTATCTTTTATGCGAATATCTAATCTAAGATCGACAATTGCTGACAATCATCAGCTAAATTCCAATCTATATTTTCTTTGTTCACCGAAGTTAAGTATTCGTTGCATTTAGAAAAAGGTTTAGAGCCAAAGAATCCATTTCTTGCCGAAAAAGGTGATGGATGTACTGATTTTATGATGAAATGTTTCTTCTCATCAATCAATTTAACTTTTTGTTGAGCGAAATTTCCCCATAAAATAAAAACGATATGTTCATGTTTTCTAGAAATCAACTCAATGATGTTATCGGTAAACATTTCCCAGCCTTTTTTTTGGTGTGATCCAGGTTTGTGTACTCTTACAGTCAATGTAGCATTTAAAAGTAAAACGCCCTGTTTAGCCCACAATTCTAGATTTCCTGACGTAGGAATTTTATACCCCAGATCGCTTTGCAGCTCTTTGAAAATATTTTTGAGTGAAGGTGGGATAGTAACTCCATTTTTTACAGAAAAACTTAGCCCATTTGCTTGATTGTGATTGTGGTATGGGTCTTGACCCAGGATGACTACTTTTACTTTTTCGCGACTTGTTGTATTTAGTGCTGCAAACGTTAATTCCATAGGTGGAAAAACAATCTGTGTTTTTCTTTCTATTTCTATAAATTCAGATAGCTTCTTGAAGTAATCTTTTTCAAATTCATTTTTCAGAAATTTCCTCCACGAAGTACAAAGTGATTCTATCATATATCAAAAGTAATAGATAAAATTTATTGATACTCATTATCATGTATTTTATTACCCCATTCATAATTTACCGTAGTTTCTTTTACTATAGAAATTTTTAGTATTTTTGTTTTGTATTAAATCTATGATTATGAAGAAGTTTATGTTTATTGTTGGGTTATTTATGTTGACTCTTTTGGTTCAATCTTGTTGTGTAACAGCTAATTGTCCTGGTGTAGCACAGGTAGAAACTCTGCAAAGCGATTCCTAAATGAATTGGATAGCATTAGAAGAATATACTCAAATACAAAAGGCTCTGTTGCAAACAGAGCCTTTTCTTGTGTTTAAGCACAGTATTAGCTGTTCTATTTCAAGTATGGTAAAGCATCGTTTTGAAAGAGCTTTTAATTGCAATAATGTTCATGTGTATTATTTAGACTTAATTACTTATCGATCAATATCGAATAGGTTGGCTGATGATTTTAAAGTAGAACACCAGTCACCACAGATTTTGCTTATTAAGAATGAAAATTGCATTTATCATGCATCTCATAATGCAATTGATGCAGATGTGATTAAAGACAAAATTTAATCAAGATTTATAGGATATTTCCTAATTTTGTTACGCAAAATAGTGCTGATGGCAACTGATATTACCATAGAAAAAAAAGAAACGAGAAAAAGTAAGCCAAAGTGGTTACGTGTAAAGCTACCTACTGGAAAAAGCTACAAGAAAGTACGCAAGTTAGTTTCGGATCATAAACTTCATACTATTTGTGAAAGTGGTAACTGTCCTAATATGGGAGAATGTTGGGGGGCAGGAACAGCCACGTTTATGATTTTGGGGAATGTTTGTACGAGATCTTGTGGTTTTTGCGCTGTGGCTACAGGAAGGCCTTTACCTGTTGATTGGTCAGAACCTGAAAGAGTAGCTCGGTCTGTAAAATTGATGCAAGTAAAACATGCCGTTATCACTTCTGTTGATCGTGATGATATTAAGGATGGTGGTTCTATTATATGGGCTGATACCGTCAAAGCCATAAGACGTGTAAGTCCCGGTACTACTATGGAAACCTTGATTCCTGATTTCAAGGGAAATATGGATCAAGTACAACGCATTGTTGATGTGGCTCCTGAAGTTGTTTCTCACAATATGGAAACAGTTAAGCGGTTGACACGTTCAGTTCGTATTCAAGCTCGATATGAACGTTCTTTAGAAGTTCTAAAATATTTGAAGGTCAAAGGTATGCGAACCAAAACTGGTATTATGCTGGGATTAGGTGAAACTGAAGCAGAGGTCATAGAAGCTATGGAAGATTTAGTTTCTGTAGGACTGAATGTTCTTACACTTGGCCAATATTTGCAACCCACACCTAAGCATTTACCTGTAAAAGAATTTATAAGTCCTGAGCAGTTTGACAAGTATAAACATATTGGTTTGAAACTTGGAATTCAATATGTAGAAAGTGGTCCTTTAGTTCGGTCTTCTTACAAAGCAGAAAAACATTTAGAATAAGAAATGGCATTTCTGTTTTTTAGATTTAAATCACAAATGATATGAGGGTAGGAATTAATGGATTTGGAAGAATTGGGAGGGCACTATTTCGTGTATTGCATGAGCGTGAAGGAATAAATGTTGTTGCCATAAATGATATCGCAGATATTAATTCTTTAGCTCATCTTCTAAAATACGATTCTATTCATAGAACATTCAGAGCAGATATTCAGAAGTCGGGTCAAAATATCCTGATTGATGGAAGGTCTGTTTCTTTATCGCGTGAGTCTAAATTGGAGAACATATCATGGGAAGGTTGTGATGTTGTTGTTGAGGCGACGGGTAAATTTCTTACTAAATTAGATTTAGAAAAGCATATAAATGTTGGAGCTAAGAAAGTTATATTAGCTGCATCTCCTAAAGGAGATGATGTTAAAATGGTCGTTTTAGGCGTAAATGATTCTGATTTAAATGAATCAGATTTTATAGTTTCTAATGCTTCTTGTACAACAAATTGTGCTGCGCCTATGGTGCAACTGATTGATGATAATTTTGGGGTTGATCAAGCTTATATTACAACGATACATTCCTATACAAAAGATCAAAGTTTACATGATTCTCCTCATAAAGATTTGAGAAGAGCTAGAGCCGGAGCATTATCAATTATTCCAACAACAACAGGTGCCGCTAAAGCAATTACAAAAATATTTCCTCATCTTGAAATTGGCGGTTGTGGTATGCGTGTACCTGTTGCAAATGGTTCTTTAACTGATATTACTTTCACAGTTCAAAAGGAATGTACTATTGAAGAGGTAAATCAACTTTTTTATAAGGCTTCTATAGAAAAGTATCAACGAATATTAGATTACACTGAAGATCCAATTGTCTCTGCAGATATTGTTGGAAATCCTGCTTCATGTTTGTTTGATGCCCAGCTCACTTCAGTACTTGGTAATATGGTAAAAATTGTTGCTTGGTATGATAATGAAATAGGCTATTCTAATCGTTTAGCAGATTTAATAAAAAGACTTGCTCCTTAAAGTCAGTTAAATTTCTATTTGATTAATTTGAAGCAACTTAAAAAATGGTTACTTATTTATAGCTTTTGAAAATGTCGATTCAAAGAATTTTAACTCGAAATGTCCTTGATCAAGAACACCATATGAATAGTAATTAACCCATTCACCTAAATTAATGTACCTACTTTTTTCAGAAAGTTTAATATCTAAGGGGAGGTGCCGATGTCCAAAAACAAAATAATCGAAATGTTCTGAGTTTAAGATTTCTTTAGAATATTTAACTAACCATTCATTTTCTTCTCCTTGGAAGCTTTCATCAATTTCTAAATTTGAAATACGACTTTTACCAGAAAAATAATTTGCTATTGTGAATGAGGTGTTTGGGTGAAGAAATTTAGAAAAAAGCCATTGACAAAGACGACTGGTAAATAAATTTTTTAAGAATTTGTAACCACGATCTCCTGGTCCTAAGCCATCACCATGTCCGAGAAAGCATTTTTTTCCTTGTAATTCAATTTTTACTGTTTCTCGATAAACCTTTAATCCAATCTCTTTTTCAAGATAGCCAAAAGTCCATAGGTCATGATTTCCCGTAAAGAAGTGAACTGGAATGCCAGAATCACAAATTTCTGCAAGGGTGCCTAAAAGACGAACATGACCTTTAGGTACAACTTTTTCCCATTCATACCAGAAGTCGAAGACGTCTCCTACCAAGTAAATTTCTGCTGCATCTTTTTTGATTTTATTAAGCCAAGAAACAATCTTACGTTCCCTATCGATACTATCTTTATGATTTGGGATACCTAAATGGAAGTCAGATGCAAAATATATTTTTGTTCTTTCAGACATTACAGATTTAAGATTTCTGAAATTTTCTTATTCAAAAATTCGTGAGAGAGGTCTTCGCCAATAATTAGGTTATTTTCATCAATTAAAATTGTGTATGGAATACTTTTTATATTGTAAGAGTCACGAATTTTAGAATCCCAACCTTTAAGATCGCTCAATTGAGTCCACGTTAACCCATCATTTGATACGGCTTTTTCCCAGTCTTCTTTTGGAGATGTTTGATTAGGTGTGCCGTCTAATGAAATGCTAATTATTTCTAGACCTTTGTTATGGAATTTGTTATATAGTTTAACCATGTATGGGTTTGCTAGCCTGCAGGGTTTGCACCATGATGCCCAAACATCAATTAGAATAAGTTTCCCTTTGAGTTCACTAAATGTAAATAATTCACCATTTATGTCTTCCAAAGTGAAATCTGGCGCATATGCTGTTTTAATTATTTCGGATAAAAGTTTTGTGTGCGAGGATTCTGGCCAATTTTTCTCGAAGCTTTCGCTTACTTTTTTGTAGTAATCAAGATTCGTGTTTAGATGAAGTATGTTTTCTCCTTTAATTGCTTGGAAAAGTGCAAGAATACACGATTTTGATTCTAAATTTGAATCTATGAAGTTTTTAAGATATTCACTTTGTTCTGCAATAATACTGTAGTAGCGATTTTGAATTTTAACATAATCTTCTTGTTTTGCATTTTTAGCCGCTTCGTAAATGAAGTCCATGTTTTGCTCAAATGTATTTAGTTTTGAGTTGAGTTCTTGGATTTTACTTGATCCTTTAGATCCTTTAACCGAGTAGTTCTCATTCCATCCTAATCTTTTGCCTGTAATCTCTAATTTTTCTCCTTTTTCGATTAATAAATTAATTCCTTCGCCTTCTGGCGTTCGCAAGAGAAAAAATGCTGATCCTTCAAGACTGTTTGCGACTATAAATTCTCCATCAATAGCAAACAAAGTGTCAATCAGGAGTAGGTCATTAGCTTCTATTTTTTCAAATATAACTGTGTCTATACCTTCTATTATAGCATGAATAAAGAAGTCTCCTTCTGGAGTCTTCATGTTTTGTTGACAAGCATTTAAAATAAGTATGAAAATGCTTAATATCGAAAGAGATCTTTTCATAATTTATTTTTCGAGTTCTTCTCTAATGATTTTGTTTGCCATTTTTGGATCTGCTTTACCGCGCGAAAGTTTCATTACTTCACCCATAAATAGTCCTAATAAGTTTTTATTTCCATTTTTATATGCTTCTGCTTTATCTGGGAATTTTGAAATGGCTTGTTTTACAAATTCTAAAAGTGCATCTGAGTCTGACTCTTGAATTAATTGGTTGTCTTCAGCCAGTTTGAGTGCAGAGATATCAATATGTTTTACCATTAAAGGGAATAGTTCTTGATTTGCTTTAGATGCAGAGATTTTACCATCTTTAATTAATTGAATCATTTCAGAGATTCGGGAGGCGGGTAAATTAATTTGACTTATGTGAATAGCTTTTTCATTTAAGTAAGATTTAATAGGTCCCATTACAATATTGGCCGCCATTTTATACGCATTGGTGTGTTTTGAAATTTCATTGTAGTACAGCGCAATATCTTTAGAGTCTGTGAGGTTTTTAGCATCATAATCAGATAAGCCAAATTCTTTAGTGTATTTGGTATATAATTCTTCAGGTAAAGCCGGAAGTTCAGATTTTATTTTATCTATATATGCTTGTTTTACAATGATTGGCGATAAATCAGGTTCAGGGAAATATCGGTAGTCATGCGCATCTTCTTTTGATCGAAGAACTGAAGTCTCATTTCTAGCGGCATTGTAGTTTCTAGTTTCCTGATCTACTTCACCACCATTTTCATAAAGCTCGATTTGTCTTTTAGATTCTAATTTAATTGCTTTTTGAACATTTCTAATTGAATTCATGTTTTTTACTTCCACACGATTTCTTAATTCTGAATCACCTTTGAGTCGAACTGAAATGTTTGCATCGCAACGCATAGAACCTTCTTCCATATTCCCATCACAGATGTCAAGATAACGAACGAGTTTTCTTATTTCAGTAATAAAATTGTAGGCCTCTTCCCCAGAACGTAACACGGGTTCGGAAACAATTTCTAGAAGTGCAACACCAGCTCGGTTCAAATCAATTAAGGAGTCAAAAGGATCTATGTCGTGAATGCTTTTACCAGCATCTTCCTCCATATGTATTCTGGTTAACTCAATTTTTTTTGGAAGACCATTTTCATCTGTAATTGTAATAAATCCTCCATTACAAATTGGTGTTTTATCTTGGGTGATTTGATAACCTTTAGGTAGATCTGCGTAGAAATAATTTTTTCGTGCGTATTCATTTCGTTCTCTAATGTCGCAATTTAATGCAAGCCCTAGTCGAACTGCATATTCAATTACTTTTTCATTGGACACAGGAAGTGTTCCTGGATGGCCCAGTGAGATGGGGCTGATGTGAGTGTTGGGTGCTGCACCATATTTTGTTGAATCGGAGCAGTATGCTTTACTTTGGGTATTAAGTTGCACGTGAATTTCCAGTCCAATAACTGTTTCGTACTTGCTGTAATCAATTGACATAAACGATAATAATTTAGTGACGAAGATACAAAAAGGTAATCAAGAATTTGATTCTTAATGTACCATAAGTTTTTGTTGGAAAAGACTATTGTTCCCTTCAGCTTTTATTATGTAAATACCTTGTTTTAAAGATGCAATATTTATTAGGTTATTGTTATGGGATATTTTTTTTCTCATTACAATTTGACCTTTTAAATCAAATATTTTCACATCCAGAGTATTTTCTTGTCCATGAACTATTAATTTGATTGATGTTTTTGCAGGGTTTGGGTAAACAGTTATTTTTTCTACTGAACAACTTTGCACGCTAAAGTCTTGACTAGGGGCTAAAACATATAATCCGTATTGCATGTCTGAAACCAATATGTTGCCTGATGGTAAAAAGGGATAGACGCCCCATGCGCCTCTATAAGAGTCGTGATCATCCATCAGATAGGTGCTAAATGAAGCGACTTTAGTTGGATTTTCTTGGTCAGAAATATCGTAAACTTGGAGCCCGTCATGATAAGACGAAACATATACATAATTGTCTTTAATAAGTTGGTTGTGTGCGATTGAATTCGGATGTATTTCTGAGCTAAAAGTTGTTATTTCAGTAATGTCCGAAAGATCGCTGATATCGAGTACTTTCATGTCGTAACCCCAATCTTCATCTGCCATAATATATGTTTTCATATCTGCAGTAGGCCATCCAGAATGGTTGTATCCTTTGTCTGTGTAGTCGGTAAGTGATCCAATTAATTGAGGTGATGTTAAATCAGTAAAATCAACCACAAAAAGACCATCGCCACCATTGTTTAAAAATGCAGTATCGTTTTTTACCCACATGTCGTGGACCCCAGCTCCAGTTGCAGGAACTTCGTAAGTTATTAGTTGAACAGGATTGATAGGGTTCTCAATGTCAAAAATGACTAATGATGAGGCGTTCCATCCTGATGATGCTGAACGTACATTACATGCATACAACTTGTTTAGGTTTTCGTCAATAAAAATGTTGTGTGCCGTTTTAATGAGTTCGTTTGAGTCATATATCACAGGTGCTGCATAGGGTAATTGTTTTATGTCAATAATTTGAAGTGTACTATTTCCCTCATCACTTACCGCATACAAAAAACCATTTCTGTCATGATAGTCGCGGTGAATAATTTGAGTTCCTACAGCTGCGCCAGGGATAAACTGAACTTGTACGCTATTGACGGGGTCCGTGACATCGAAAATATGTGTCCCTGAGGTCGAACCAATTACTGCAAACTCTCTTTCATTAACCACGAGTCCCCAAATTTCATTGTAGGCATTGTTGTAAGCGCTTGTTCCAACAATTGTTGAGTCATTCCAGTTAAATAGAAGTTCTAGGTTTTCTCCTGATTGCGCAAAAACGCTTGTGCTTATAATGCAAAAAAATAAAATATTTTTCATTGGGCGGTTTTATTTTATAAGTGATGTAATTTGATCTTTAAACTTCAGGTTTTCTTTTGAATAAATGAATTCCATTTTCATTCTTAATCTAAGAATGTCTAAAGATACTGCATTTACTAATTCTGTTTCTTTTAATCTCATCCAGTCTTTTTCAGTAGTAATAATAGCATCATATTGCCTACTTATATTTATGACTTCTTGAATTTGTGTTTTTGTGAAATTATGATGATCTCTATATTTCTTAGTTGCAAACTGAATGTTATTCTCATTAAGATGCTCATAAATGGGGTTTGGGTTTGCGATACTTGTGATAAGAAGGTATTTCTTTTTAGAATCTATAGATGTTTTATTATTGTGATGATTAATAAGTGCTTCGTATGAGATTTTAGTGAAAAATATTTTTGCTGAACTGTAACAACTTATTCTTTTTTTGATTTCATTTTCTATAGCAGGAGTTATGTCTTTTGGACATTTTGTTACAATGACCATGTCAGCTCTTTCTGCACCTTTTCTATGTTCTCTAAGTCCACCTATAGGCAGAATCAAGTCTTTGTAAAAAGGATTGCTAAAGTCTGTTAAAAGAATATTGAGATCTCTTTTTACATATTGATGTTGGAAACCATCGTCTAGAACGACAATGTCCGTTTTTTCTTTATGCATCTCCAGATACCTTAAAGCATTTTTTCTGTTGCCATCAATAATCATTTTGAATGATGAACCTTCAAATTTATGGAGCAATTCCATAGGTTCATCTCCTGTGTCTTTAGTGTTGTGAATTTGAGAATTTGCTTCAATTATAACTTTGTTTTTTCTTCCATAACCTCTGCTGATAACTGCTTTATTATAATCGGTTAGGTGCTCTATTATGAGTGCTACATGAGGTGTTTTCCCAGATCCGCCCATGCATAAATTTCCAACACTAATAACTGGAATACGAGACTTATACTGTTGAAGTAAGCCCCATTTAAAAAGCGCGTTTCTGGATGAAGAGAGCATCCAATAAATGAGAGATAATGGGCTTATTATTATTTTAAACAAAATCATTTTTCGAAAATACACAATCTCTTGGTGATTGCTATTGAAAAAAAACCATTATTTTGCTTAAAATTTTAGCATATGAAACTTCGTGATATTTGTAATAAATTAGAAGAATGGGCACCTTTGGCATACCAAGAATCTTATGATAATAGTGGTTTAATCGTTGGTAATCCTGATCAGGATGTAAAAGGGGTTTTAGTTAGTTTGGATTGTTTGGAGTGTGTTGTTGATGAAGCGATTAGTAAAGATTGTAATGTTGTTGTATCTCACCATCCAATTGTTTTTGGGGGCTTAAAAAGTCTTACTGGTAAAAATTATGTTGAGCGAACCGTTTTAAAGGCTATCAAAAATAATATTGCGCTTTATGCCATTCATACCAATTTAGATAATATTGATACTGGCGTTAATAGAATGATTGCAGATCGATTGTCTTTGCAAAATATTAGGATTTTAGAACCAAAAAAAGATGGTTTAAAAATGTTGATTACTTATGTGCCTAATAGTCATGTTGAGTCTTTACGTACTGCACTTTTTGCTCAAGGAGCTGGATCAATTGGTGAATATAGTGAGTGTCATTTTTCGGTTGATGGTATAGGTACTTTTAAGGGCTCTGATAATTCAAATCCTGCTATTGGGCAAAAAGGGGTTAGGGAATCTGTGTCAGAACAACGTATTGAGCTTGTATTTCCTTCGTATATAGAGTCAAAAGTTATTTCTACTTTGAAAACAACACATCCATATGAAGAAGTTGCTTACAGTGTTTTATCGCTGAATAATAAAAATGAAAATATTGGTTCTGGGATGATTGGAGAAATTTCTGAGCCTTTAAATGAGATGGAATTTTTGAAAAACTTAAAAATAAAGCTCAAAACAGATTGTATTCGATACACTTCACTATTAAATTCTAAAATAAAAAAAGTAGCACTATGTGGCGGTTCTGGACGATTTCTTTTGAACGCTGCAAAGCACTATGGAGCTGACGTTTTTATTACTTCGGACTTTAAATATCATGAATTTTTTGACGCAGAAAATCGTATTTTAATAGCCGATATTGGACATTATGAAAGTGAACAATTCACAATGGACTTAATTGCTGATTTTCTTAGCAAAAATTTTCCTAGATTTGCAATTCATTTGTCGAAGGTAAATACCAATCCAATCAATTATTTGTAAGAGATGGCAAAAGCAAAACAAGCAACAGTTGAAGAAAAGTTAAAAGCTTTATATAAACTTCAATCCATAGATACGCAAATTGATAAGATCAAGATTTTGCGTGGAGAACTGCCTCTAGAGGTACAAGATTTAGAAGATGAAATTGCAGGTTTGCAAACACGTGTTTCTAATATCAATGAAGAGATTGCTAATTTTGATAATTCAATTAAAGATAAGGAGGCTATGATTACAGACTCTAAAGCTTTAATTAAGAAGTATGAAGAGCAATTAAAAAACATCCGAAACAATAGAGAATTTGATTCTCTTAATAAAGAAATTGAATTTCAAAATCTTGAAATTCAATTGGCTGAGAAAAGAATCAATGAAGCTAAGGCTTCTATAGTTGCTAAAATGGATGTTATTTCAGGTGCTAAAATGCGACTTGAAGACCGTACAGCCGATTTAAATACCAAGAATTCTGAACTAGAAAGTATCATTGCTGAGACTCAAAAAGATGAAGAAAAGTTAGGTAAAGAATCTGCGCGTGCGGAAAAAGTTATTGATGATAGATTACTTAGTGCATATAAACGTTTAAGAGGTAGCGTAAGAAATGGTCTTGCTGTGGTTCCAGTTCTAAGAGATGCGTGTGGTGGTTGTTTTAATACAGTTCCACCTCAGAGACAAATGGATATAGCTGCGCGTAAAAAAGTAATTGTTTGTGAACATTGTGGTCGTGTACTCCTAGATAAAGCCATTGCTGGTGTTGAATAAATATTTCAATCATATAATAAAAAAGGCTTCCATTTGGAAGCCTTTTTTATTTAGATGTTTTTTTTGTTTTTGTTTAGAATTTAAAACCTGCTGAGAGCATTACTTGACTTTTAGTTGAGCTAATTGCAGCTGCAGAAGCGCCATCATAAATGTATGTATCGTTTTCACTTAACATGTTTACAAGCGCCATGTCAAAAAAGTATTGGTTTACTTTTAATCCAGCTCCTAATGTTAAGTACTCTTGACTTGCATCATTATAGTTTCCAGCAAAAGGACTACCATAATAGGCGTAACCACCTCTTAAGCTAAGTTGAGGGTGAACTCTAAGTTCACCACCTAGTCTAAGATTTGATGTTCTTGTGTAATAGCTTTCAATATCATTGTTTGTGTCGGTAAAATTGTAAAAGTCTGCACTAAGGTTTGATGAAGAATAATCTAATAATTCATAATCCACACTAATGATAGCACTTTTGTTAATGATGAATGATAAGCTGTTGATCATTTTAAATGGGGTTGAAAGTCGGTAATCAAAAAAACCAAGATAAGATTCAGAGCTGTAGCTCTCAGTCCCATTCATGAATTCGGTTCTCATATTAGTCCAATACTCTTCATTTATTTCATAGTAAGTAGGTGTGTGAATCGCAAATCCATAGCGAATGCTTTCGTCTAATTTGTATATGAGACCAAGTTTTAAATTAATTCCTGATCCTGATGTGAATAAGTTTGTGCTGTATTCGTAACCATCTAGTTCCGAAATTTCATCTGAGTTAGATGCCTTAGTTTCTCGGATCGTGTTTTTTTGAGAGTATTCTAAGCTTGGGAAACCTATAGTTCCACCTATAAATAATTTGTCTTGATAGGCTGATCCAAAACTGATATAAAATTCATTTTTGCTTCCTGATCGAACTGAGCTGAAGCTTTGATTTGTGTTGTTAAAATTTCCATTAGATACGTAATTGTTTGTAGCGTCAAGCGTATCAATTAAATAGGTGTTAAAAGCCAAAAGTTCTCTAAACATGTTTAAGTTTTCAAATGATATCCCTTGAGCATCTGTGAAAATCACATCACTAAAACTAGAGGTATTTTCGTTTAGTTCAGATGATATGTAAATACTTTGATTATAATCTTCAAGCTTATTGTAACCAATTCCGAAATTAAAGCGGCTCCAATCACCAATTTGCTCAGGGTCGAAAACATTTGCACTCACATAGTTTAAGTTTGGAATAGAACCCCTGCTGTTTTTGTCAAAAGTGTTAGAAGAATGGTATAAAGCTGTTGTTTCTATGTCTATAAAGCTTAAACTCGCAGAGAATTCATTATTTGTGTGGACAGCAATTCCTGCAGGATTATGACTTGGTGAACTTGCATTTGCTCCTAGAGAACCAAAAGCACCTCCCATACTTACGTATCGGGCAGAACCCCAAAGAGATTCTCTGGAGTAGCGAAGTGCATCAACATGATTTTGTGCTTGCAGAGATAGTCCTGTCAATATGAGTAATGCTAGGCTGGTTATTCTAAACATATTATTTTGATTTATCTAGGTCTTCTTGAGTTTGTAGAGCTGCGATTTGTTCTTGGAGTTGACCTTGGTGTTGTTCTTGTTGTATTCGAACTTCTTTGAGGACTAGGACTGTAAGTTGATTTGTTTTTTCTATTTGAAGAGTTTGAATTTGAATTTGAATTCACTCTTGGCTTTGGCGTATCTGCCCCTAAAACTTTTTCAATTCTATTAATGATTGATTTTTTTTCAGTTTTGTTGTTTGAAGAATTTGAGTATTGCCACCTTTTTTGTTCATTTTTAGGAATGGTGTACTTTTCTTGACTTAATATTTGTTCAGAGTTAATACTTGATGTGAGTTTTTCTGTGTTGTTTATACCTTTTTGATTTAAATTCGAACTTGTTTTTATAGGTCTTGTATTGGAAGTGCTTATAATATTATTTGTGCCAAAAGTTCTAGGCCCATAATAAGTATTTCCTGAAGAGGCAGTTAGTCCTGTGTTGAATA
>NTKG01000018.1 GCA_002457305.1 Bacteroidetes bacterium MED-G21
GAAAAAGTGTTGAGAGCCGAACTCAAAGATGTCGACAAACAGAATGCCTTTATCGCCGATATGCTTAAAGACATAAAGCTAAACTAAAAATGAAAGAAACCAGGGTCGCCCTTCGCTACGCAAAATCTTTGATTTCTTTAGCTCTCGAACGACAAATTCTAGAGCAAATAAAAGATGACATGCAAACAGTTAAGTCTGCTTGTGATGAAAATCGCGAATTTAGAAACATGCTCAAGAGCCCTATTGTTAAGTCTGACAAGAAAACTACCATTCTTAATGAGGTTTTTAGTAAAGAGCTTTCTGAACTTAGCATGACGTTTATCAATAAAATTACCAGTAAAAAGCGCGAATCAATTTTGGGCGTGATAGCGGAAAACTTTATTAAGCTATACAATGAACATAAAAATATTGTAACAGCTAATGTAACTACGGCTACAAAAATTACTGAAGAAATAAGAGCACAGGTGTTGGCTGAACTAAAATCAATTGTTGGTGACGCAAGTGTTCAAGTAGAAGAATCCTTAGACGAAAACCTTATCGGCGGATTTGTTCTTCGTGTAGGAGACCTTGAATTTAATGCAAGTGTTTCCAACAAACTACAAAAATTAAAACGAGAATTTGTTTACAATCCATACATAAAAGAATATTAGTATGTCAAGCGTTAAACCAGCTGAAGTATCAGCAATATTAAGAGAGCAACTTTCAGGTCTAAAAACCGAAGCAGAAGTTGCCGAAGTGGGTACCGTTCTTCAGGTAGGAGATGGTATTGCCCGTGTTTATGGACTAAGTAATGTAAGTTCGGGGGAGCTGATTGAATTCCAATCAGGACTTCAGGGCATCGTTCTAAACCTAGAAGAAGACAATGTTGGTGCCGTATTATTAGGCCCTTCAAAAGAGGTTAAAGAGGGTGATACGGTTAAACGTACAGGTCGTATTGCCTCTATCAATGTCGGCGACGGCATGTTGGGTCGCGTTGTTGACACCCTAGGTAACCCAATTGATGGTAAAGGACCTATTACAGGTACAACATACGAAATGCCTCTTGAGCGAACTGCTCCTGGTGTAATCTACCGCCAACCGGTAAATGAGCCTTTACAGACTGGTATTAAGGCTGTGGACGCCATGATTCCTATCGGACGTGGGCAGCGTGAATTGATTATTGGCGATCGTCAAACAGGTAAAACTTCTGTGGCCATTGACACAATTATCAACCAAAAAGAATTTTACGAAGCTGGTGAGCCTGTTTACTGTATTTATGTTGCTATTGGACAAAAGGGTTCTACGGTAGCAAACATCCTTAAAACATTAGAAGAAGCCGGTGCAATGGCGTATACAGTTATTGTTGCCGCAAACGCTTCTGACCCTGCGCCAATGCAGTTCTATGCGCCATTTGCTGGGGCTGCCATTGGTGAGTTCTTCCGAGATACCGGTCGTCATGGTTTAATTGTGTATGATGACCTTTCTAAACAGGCGGTTGCATACCGTGAGGTATCTCTTCTGTTAAGACGCCCACCGGGACGTGAAGCATACCCGGGTGATGTATTCTTCTTACATTCAAGATTATTAGAGCGTGCTGCAAAAGTAAATGCTTCTGACACAATTGCTCAGGGCATGAATGATCTCCCTGAATCTATTAGAGGTATCGTTAAAGGGGGTGGTTCTCTAACTGCGCTTCCAATTATCGAAACTCAGGCGGGTGACGTTTCTGCGTACATTCCAACTAACGTAATTTCTATTACAGATGGCCAGATCTTCTTAGAGGCTGATTTATTCAACTCAGGTGTTCGCCCTGCCATTAACGTAGGTATTTCTGTATCGCGAGTAGGTGGGTCTGCGCAAATAA
Organism: Bacteroidetes bacterium MED-G21; assembly: GCA_002457305.1. Classification (GTDB taxonomy): domain Bacteria; phylum Bacteroidota; class Bacteroidia; order Flavobacteriales; family UBA7430; genus MED-G21. The sequence continues at coordinate 1,844 of NTKG01000018.1, forward strand.
AATCAATGAAGAAAGTTGCTGGGACACTTAAACTTGACCAGGCGCAATTCCGAGAACTAGAGGCTTTTGCTAAGTTTGGCTCTGACCTTGATGACGCTACTTTACTTGTCATCAATAAAGGGAAGCGTAACGTTGAGATGTTGAAACAAGGGCTAAATGCGCCACTACCTGTAGAAGAGCAGGTTTCCATTATTTACTGTGGTACTAAAAACCTGATGTCTAAAGTTCCTGTTGAGAAAATAAAAGAGTTTGAAGTTGAGTTCTTGTCTTTTATGAGAAATAAATATGCTGCTGAATTAGAATCTTTAAAGGCAGGGAAATTAACAGATGAAGCAACGTCAGCAATTGAAAGTGCTGCAGCTGAGATTTCAGCTAAATACCAATAAGACTGAACTAGTGGTGGTTTCGGCCATCGCTTTCAATAGATTTTGAAATGGCTAACTTAAAAGAAATACGTACCAGGATAACCTCTGTCGCTTCTACGATGCAAATTACCAGCGCCATGAAAATGGTGTCGGCAGCAAAGTTAAAAAGAGCTCAGGATGCAATCACACAAATGCGTCCTTATGCTGAAAAGCTGCGTGAGATCTTGGTCAATATTAGCTCGACGCTTGAAGGCTCTGCTGAGGGTGTTTACAGTCAAGAAAGGGAGGTTAACAAGGTTTTGATAGTTGCTATTGCCTCAAATCGAGGCTTATGTGGTGCTTTTAATGCGAATATTTTTAAAGCAGCTGAAAAGCGGATTAAAGAATACGCAGAAAAAGAGGTGCAAATCTACGCCATTGGAAAAAGGTCTGCTGACTACTTTGCCGGAAAACACACTGTCTTTAATTCAAATACAGAAATTTTTAACGACCTGAATTATGAGCATGTTGCATTGATGGCGCAGGAGGTTATGGATGCTTTTGTTCAAGGAGAATTTGACAAGGTAGAAATTATATACAACGAGTTTAAAAATGCAGCGACACAAGAAGTCGTTACCCAACAATTTATTCCGGTTGTATCAGAGGAAAATGAAGAAGGCGATATAAACGCTAACTATATTTTTGAGCCCTCAAAAATGTCTATTGTTGTTGACCTGATCCCTAAATCATTGAAAACTCAGTTCTATAAATCGCTTTTAGATTCTCATGCTTCTGAACATGGTGCGCGTATGACGGCCATGCATAAAGCAACCGATAATGCTCAGGAATTAAAGGATCAATTAACATTGTCATACAACCGTCAGCGTCAAGCTGCTATTACAAACGAGATTCTTGAGATTGTTGGGGGGGCTGAAGCCCTGAATGACGGTTAACACACAAATAACTCAATGGGTTTTTAAAATTTGCTTGTGTTGGCTTAATCAAAAATAATTGTTCTGTTTCCATAAGATAGTATGCGCCGATTGACGTGATACCATATCGCCCTTGAAAGGACGACCTTCTCAATATCGCGCCCTTTTCGAACCAAGTCTTCTACCCTATCCTTGTGACTAATATTAGCCGTGCTTTGCTCAATAATCGGTCCTGCATCTAGATCTTTTGTTACATAGTGACTGGTTGCCCCAATTATTTTAACCCCTCTTTCGTGTGCCGAATGGTAGGGCTTCGCCCCTGGAAAAGCAGGCAAGAAAGAGTGGTGAATGTTGATTATTGGGTTCGAATAATCTTTTATAAAATTTTCACTTAATATTTGCATGTATCGCGCCAACACAACAAATTCAATCTTGTTGTCTGACAAAAGCTGAAGCTGCTTTTTTTCTTGCTCAACCTTGGTTTGCTTCGAAACAGGAATATAATGATATGGTATACCAAAACGATTAGCCGTTTCTTCCATTTCAGGGTGGTTGCTGATAATAAGTGGGATTTCTACATTCCACTCCCCCGACTTATACCTCGAGAGAATGTCATTAAAACAATGGTCCATTTTAGAAACCATAAGCGCCATTCTAATCTTTTCATCTCTAAAGTGAACTGTATACTGCATTTGATATTTCTGGGCAACTTCAGAACCAAAATGAGTACCAATATTTTCTCTTGGAACGTTAAAGTCAGAGAGTGTCCACTCAACCCTCATAAAAAATATTTTTTGTTCACTATCTACATGTTGATCTAGATCAACAATATTTCCATTGTTTGCAGAAATGTAGTTTGTTACAGAAAGTATTATCCCTTTTTCGTCAGGACAGTAAATCAACATGGTGGCGGTACTCATAAGGTTTTATTTTATTAATCTCGTTTAAAAGAACATTGTTGGACAATATAGAAAATATTTAAAGCTTGTATCTTAATCCATAAATAATAACAAGGGGGGTTAAGCTGCTGTGAATACTTATGTTTTTCGAAATTTTATAATCAATTTCTAAAGCCATTACTGGGTTTATTTTCCCATTAAACAAAAAACTATCTCGCAATGGGATTCCCTCTACGTTCTGAAGCCTTCCGTCATAACCATAAAGAATGCCAATACCATAATTAGCAAAAAACTTATCTGTAATCCTCCAAACCCTTTTGTGTGAAAACCCAAAGGTTACATCCCTATAGCTGTTTTGAAACAATGAAATTTCGAAGCCTTTATAATTATATCCCGTATACCATACTCCAAAAATGTCCGGTGTTTTTGTGTGAAAACCTAATGGCATTAAAATAATTGATGTCTCTAGTTTTTCTCCAACTATGGTTTGAAAAATAGTTTTCTCTTCTTTTTGTGTTTGTGAGTAAACACTACTTGTTTGCAAGAAAAGAAAAAAAAGAAGCAATCTTATTTTACAAATATTTACACACATTTGAATCTAAAGTTATTTGTATTACGCTTTTGTTTAAGGCTTGTATATAAAGAAAGGCAAAGACTAAATATATAAAAATTTTAGTGTAACGATTGTTCTTTCTGTTTTATCTGTTTTAATCGTTGTTACCACTAACTTTCTTTAACTGATGCAGATGTTTTAATGATGAAAATCTTTGCTTTATTTGTGCGCTTGGACAGCCCTGGGGGTTTTTAAAACTTGCCAACCAAAGAATTATTTTATCTTTGAGAATAATGGACCTATTTAAAGTGCGCAATAAACTTCTAACACGGATCTACATTTCCATGCTTGCCTTGTTAACGGCTGCGTTTTTTTTTATTGGGATTTTTACCTATTACAACTTTAAAACACAAAACCAAAGCTACCACGAGAAGCGTTTTTTAAGAAAGGAAACCGCGACCCTCTCATCTATTTCTTACTTTTTAAAAAACATTGACACTATTAATTATAATGATAATGGAATATTAAAGATCTTTGAAACGAAAATATTTGAGCTTGCCGATATTCATAACTTAGACATCATTATTTATAGCCTGAAGGGCCAGTTGGTATTAAGTTCAAATCAGCAGCTTGTAGAAAAACAAATCATCCCGGATAAAATTAACTCAGCACTTCTAAAAAAGCTCTCAAAAAAAAATGGGAGCGTTAAAAAAAATTTAACCCATGCTGATATAAATTATCTGAATTCTTATAAATACATCACTGATAAAAACAAAAAGCCGATAGCAATTATTAGCATACCATACTTCCAGCTGAATGAAAGCTATAAAAAAGATCTTAAGATTTATTTACTTGCGCTTATTCCTGTTTATATTTTTCTTTTTATCTGCGCAAACCTTCTTGCTTTGGTCTTGTCTCGTCAAATTTCTGGGCCAATGAGTCGTCTTTCTGAAACCATGCGAGAAGCTGCAATAATGAAAAAGTTCATGCCTCTGAGCTGGAACTCTAAAGATGAAATTGGTCAGTTGGTTCGTCAGTATAATTTTATGGTAAAAGAGTTAGAGAAAAGTGCAGACATATTGGCACAAAATGAAAAAGAAACCGCTTGGAAAGAAATGGCAAAACAAGTTGCGCATGAAATAAAAAACCCATTAACTCCAATGAAACTTAACGTTCAACTTTTTGAAAGGAGTTTAAAAACGGAAGGGGCCACAGTTAAAGATAAGGTGAAAATCTTTTCTGAATCTATAATAGAACAAATTGATACGCTCTCAGACATTGCTTCTGCATTTTCTGATTTTGCTAAAATGCCTATGAGTAAAAAAGAAAGGTTAGATCTTTCAACAATAGCCAAAAACACTATCAATTTTTTTAACACAGCAAATATTGTATTTGAAAAACCAACTAAGCCATGTTACATATATGCTGACAAAGGTCAAATCATCCGCATACTAAACAATCTATTAAACAACGCCGTTGAGGCTGTACCTGAAAATAAAAGACCTTTAATTACCGTTAACATGGAACTAATAAACGATTGTGTTAAACTTTCTATTAGCGATAACGGTGAGGGAATTCCAACAGCTCTACATAAAAAAATATTTAACCCAAGCTTTACAACAAAAAACAGCGGAACGGGTTTAGGTTTGGCTATTGTTAAGCGAATAATTAATGATTTAAATGGTTCAATTAGCTTTAAATCTAGTGAGGGGCAGGGAACAACATTTTATGTTAGTATTCCGCACTTGAAAGAAAAAACTAATTTTACAGACTAAAGAAACTAAGAATGAATTATGAAAACATCCTTGTTGAGCAGGAAAACTCAATACAAGTCATTACAATTAATCGACCCTCAAAATTAAACGCACTAAATAAGGCAACCATTGAAGAGTTGAGCCATGCACTCATTGCGTCAGACAAAGATACCTCAGTAAGAGTCGTTATCATTACCGGAGCGGGAGAAAAAGCCTTTGTGGCGGGTGCCGATATTTCTGAGTTTTCTGACTTTTCTGTTGAAGAAGGAAAGGATTTAAGTAAAAAGGGGCACGACCAATTATTTAGCCTGATCGACCAAATGAAAACACCTGTAATTGCTGCCGTAAATGGTTTTGCTTTAGGTGGAGGCTTAGAGTTGGCTATGGCAGCTCATATTCGAATCTTTTCAGAAAACGCGAGGGTTGGTTTACCCGAAACCTCATTAGGTGTAATTCCTGGCTACGGCGGCACTCAGCGTTTGGCTCAAATTGCAGGAAAAGGTAGGGCCATGGAAATGATTTTATCTGCCGAAATGATTAATGCTTCTAAGGCCTTAGACTATGGTATCACAAATAATGTCGTGCCGCTAGAAGAGTTAATTGATTCAGCAAAAAAAATGGCTCAGAAAATAATTAAAAACTCGCCTATGGCGCTAGCTACCGCTATTCAATGTGTAAACGCAAATTACGCTCCCGGAGTTGATGGTATGGCTTATGAAATAAGTGCATTTGGAAACTGTTTTGGTACAGAAGATTTCACCGAAGGAACACGCGCATTTATAGAAAAAAGAAAAGCTAATTTTTAAACTGGGTCTACAATCACAAAAAAAAGACAAGTGAGCATTATAAAAAAATTAGTTGGTCAAACAGCGATCTACGGGCTAAGCAGTATCGTGGGGCGGTTGCTCAACTTTTTACTGGTACCTCTTTACACAGGTATTTTTGCCCCGGAAGAATATGGGGTGTTCTCTGTGCTAATGACGGTTGTTGCTTTTGCTATGGTGGTGTTGACTTATGGCTTTGAAACCGCTTTTTTCCATTACACAAATAAAGAAGAGGAGTCTGAAAAAGTGCTGTCTACAGGCTTCATCTCCTTGTTGATCACCTCCCTCCTATTCCTTGTGTTTAGCTCTTGTTATTCGAAACCTATTGCCAATCTTTTACATGTTCCGGAACATCCAAATTTTATCCAATGGCTCGTGTGGATTTTGGTTTTAGATGTTTTGACAACGCTGCCATTTGCCAAATTAAGAGTTGACCACAGAGCCTGGCGCTTTGCATCTATTCGATTAGTAAATATTACTGTTAACATTGGTTTAAACCTATTCTTTTACCTGCTCTGCCCCTATTTGCTGAATCAGAGAGTTGCTTTAAACTTTGTAGAAAGCATTTACGACCCGACCATGGGAATAGGCTACATTTTTATTTCTAATTTGATCGCCAGTGCTGTTATGCTACTTCTGCTTACACCTGAAATTTTTAGGCTTAAATTCTCATTCGACTTTACTGTTTGGAAAAAAATGGTGAAATATGGTTTTCCCCTGTTAATAGGTGGTTTGGCTTATGTAACCAATGAAATGGCTGATCGCTTATTATTGGAGCACTTATTGCCTGAAGATATTGCCACGGCTCAAGTTGGGATTTATAGCGCGTGTTATAAAATTGCCATTTTTATGACCCTTTTTATACAGGCTTTCCGTTACGGAGCAGAACCCTTTTTCTTTGCTCAGGCTCAAAAAACAGACGCCAAAGAAAAATATGCACTGGTGATGCGTTACTTTATAGCTTTCACCGTATTTATTTTCTTAGCAATAAATGTATTCATAGATGTTATTAAAAACTTTATTAGAGATGAGGCTTATCACGAAGGCCTTGATGTTGTTCCAATTTTATTGCTGGCAAATTTATTTTTAGGCATGTATTATAACCTATCTGTGTGGTATAAGGTAAGCGAAAAAACCCGATTCGGTGCCTATTTATCTGTAGCAGGAGCTGCGATCACCATCGGTTTAAACATCTTGCTGATCCCAACCATGTCTTATATGGGTTCTGCCTGGGCTACACTTATCTGTTACGCCTCCATGTGTGTGATGTCATACGTATTTAGTCGCCGCCACTACCCTATTTCTTACAATTGGAAATACATTTCATTTTATATGATCTCGGCACTTTCCCTATTTTATATTTGGACACTGTGGCACGACGATCATTTCATCATGAGTAGTCTGTTTTGCATTATCTACATCTTTAGCGTAGTCGTGCTCGAAAAGCGAAAAAAAATAAGTACTTTCAATCTTTGAAAAAACCAGAAAATATGAAGATTGAGATTATAAATCGATCAAAACATCCACTCCCAAAATACGAAACCTTATTGTCTGCCGGAATGGATCTATATGCTAATATTAATGAGGAAGTACTTCTAAAGCCAATGCAAAGAGCTTTGATAAAAACAGGCTTATTTATAGCTTTGCCTGACAATTATGAAGCGCAAATAAGGCCTAGAAGTGGTTTGGCATATAAAAAGGGGATTACCGTGCTAAATAGCCCGGGAACAATTGATGCCGATTATCGTGGAGAAATTGGTGTGATTTTGATTAATTTATCGGAAGAAGACTTTGTTGTTACAGATGGTGAGCGCATTGCACAAATGATCGTGGCCCCATACACTAAGGCGGAATGGCTTGACGTTGAAGAGCTATCGATCACTGAAAGAGGTGAGGGTGGTTTTGGAAGTACAGGAAAAAACTAAATATAAAAATAGTATATGAAAATTATTGTCCCAATGGCGGGTAGGGGCTCGCGTTTAAGGCCCCACACATTAACGGTCCCAAAACCTTTAGTTCCTATTGCTGGTAAACCAATTGTTCAGCGACTGGTAGAAGATATTACTAGGGTTTGCGGACAAAAAGTAGATGAAATTGCCTTTGTTATTGGTGATTTTGGGGCTGTCGTTAAAGCTGAATTACTTGAAATAGCTAAAAATTTAAACGCAAAAGGCTCTATCTACCATCAGGATGAGGCTTTGGGGACAGCACATGCTATTTTATGTGCAAAAGAAGCTTTGGAGGGGCCTGTAGTTGTTGCTTTTGCAGACACATTATTTAGAGCTGACTTTACTCTTGACACCGAAAAAGACGGAATTATATGGGTGCAAAAAGTTGAGGACCCTAGGGCTTATGGGGTTGTTAAAATGAATGAGAATAATGTTATTACAGATTTCATAGAAAAACCGCAAGAATTCGTTTCTGACTTAGCCATTATTGGAATTTACTTCTTTAAAGATGGCCTTAAATTATGTGGCGAACTTCAATATTTAATTGACAACAACATTAAAGAAAAGGGAGAGTTTCAGCTGACCAATGCTTTAGAAAACATGAAACAAAAAGGCGCTGAATTTTATCCAGGAAAAGTTGATGAATGGCTTGATTGTGGGAATCCAGTAGCCGCGGTACATGCAAATAAGCGCGTTTTGGAATATACGGCAAACGATGAGTCCAGAAAGGCTCTAAAAATTGAAAACGCTCAAATTCTTGAGCCTTGTTTTATAGGCGCGAATGTTCAATTAAAGAACTGCACCATAGGGCCTTTTGTTTCTATTGGGAACGATACTTGTATAACAAATAGCACAATTAAAAACACCATTATTCAAAACAATACAACAATTGTAGATGCTGATTTAGAAGACTCTATGATTGGAAATCACGTAGAATATAAGGGCGGAAAAAAACGAATTAGTATTGGTGACTACTCAAAAATAGGATGAAGGTAAAAGTAAACATACTACTCTTTTTCGTAATAATTTGTTTGGGGGCTTGTTCGAGTATTAAAACAGTTTCACAAAAAAGTGACACGCAACTTAACGCTTATACTGATGGTGATATAAGTTATAAAAACCAGTTTCGTTTCAAATCGATGTTTTTTGAGTCTCAGCGCCTGAAAGCACTAGAAGAATTTGAAAAAGCGGCTGCCCTAATGGAACAGTGCCTCTCTATTGACCCTTTTAATGCCGATGCTCATTACGAAATGGCTCTACTATATATTACGAATGAACGTACGGATGACGCTGTGTTTCATGCAGAAAAATCCTTTGAATTAAATCCAAACAATATATGGGTCATTCAACTCTTGTCCCAACTTTACCAAATATCCGGAAACAATCAGGGGGAATTAAATGCATACAAAAACTTAGTCGATAAAGACCCGTCAAACATTGAATATCAATTTCTTTTAGCAACTGCATATTCAAAAACCGGAAACTATAAAAAGGCCATACAAGTCTATAATAAAATTGAATCTCAAATAGGTGTTAATGAAGACCTCTCTGTAATGAAAGAACACCTCTACATTACGATGGGTGATGTTGAGTTGGCTGCAGACGAAATAATAAAACTTATTGCCGCCTTTCCAAATGAAATGAGGTTTCTTGGCATGCTTGCCGAGTTATATCAAGCAAACGACTTGACCGAAAAGTCAATTGGTATTTACAATGAGGTGTTAAGTCTGGAACCCAAAAATCCTGCAGCAAATATCGCTTTAGCAGAATACTATAGAGTTAACAATAACCATTTAAAAGCATTCGAATATTTAAGCTTTTGTTTTGATAATGACGTTTTTGATCTGCAAATGGCATTTCAAATACTAAGCTCTTATTTCAAAATGGCTATAGAAGATCAAAAATATTTAGACCCCTTACTTTCATTGCTAAATAAGGCTTTAATTAGCCACTCAGAAGAGGCCTCTATTTTTGGCCTGTCTGGCGATATTCATTTTCACTTAAATAATTCTAAAAAAGCTTTTGAGGCATATGAAAGCTCACTAAATTATGGGGCAACAGAATATTTAATGTGGAGTAGGTACCTGCTTTTAGGTCTTGAATTGTTAGAATATGATCGTGTGTATGAAAACGGATTAAAGGCAATAGAACTGTATCCGTTTCAACCCACCCTTTATTTGTTTACTGGCTTTGCCGCTTCCTACAATAAGGAATATGAAAAATCTTTATCCTTATTCAAAAAGGGCGTAAATTATGTGGTAAACAATACCCCGCTAAAGGCAGAGTTTTATAGTTATTTAGGGGACGCTTACCACTCTGTTGGTGATGATAATAAATCTGATGAGTGTTATGAAAAGTCGCTTGATTTAATTCCAGACAATATCGTCGTTCTAAATAATTACAGCTACTATTTGAGTTTAAGGGGCAAAGATTTAGAAAAAGCTGAGCGTATGTCAAAACAGTGTGTAGAACTGGTCCCAGACCAATCAACTTATGAAGATACTTACGGTTGGGTTTTATACAAACAAAAACGTTTTAATGAGGCTAAAGAATGGCTTGGAAAGGCTATTAATACAGGTGATAATAGCCCTGTAATCTTAGAGCACTACGGAGACGTGCTTTACAATTTAGGTGAGAAAAAAGAAGCTCTTGAATACTGGAAAAAAGCTAAAGGTGCGGGCGGAAATTCAGAACTACTAAACAAAAAAGTCCGCGAAGGTGTTTTACATGAATAAACAATTGGTATCCACAATTTTTGTTTTTTTGCTGTTCGTTGGTTGTCGTTCCACAAAAACTAATCAAATCTTATACACAAAAGCACCAAAGGCAGAAAAACTAATCGAAACTGTAGAACGCGCTCATTTTAAATTTGACTGGATGAGCGCAAAAATTTCCGGAAAATTTAATGACTCAAATCAAAGCTTCTCCTTTAAGGGAAGCGTGAAAATTCGTAAAGACAGCCTCATCTGGATTTCGATAAGCCCGGGCTTGGGACTCGAGCTTGGTCGAGTGCTTTTAGATTTGGATTCTGTTCATTTCATGAATCGATTTGAAAAAACTTATTTTAAAAGCAGTTATGCTGAGCTGAGCCAAAAAGCGCAAAGCCCGTTGAGTTTTATGAAAATTCAGTCTTTGTTGGTGGGAAATACCATAACCGATTTTGAATCAAAAAAACATTACTCATGGTTAGAAAATCAATACTTTAAGGTTTCGTCTGCTAATGAAAAACAGATAAAAAAATGGGTGCGAAGCAAGAGAAAACCAAATCATGAAATTTATTTAGCTTCGATTAATCCTGGCTCCTCAAAAATTTTTTCTCAGCAACTCAAAAACTTGAAATTAAATCGAGATCTTGTTGTTGAATATGAAGATTTTGAGACTCACAATGACCTGCTCATCGCAGAATCTGTTAACCTAAGCATCACAACTTCCAAAGAAATGAGCTTGAGTTTGTCTTATTCAAAAATTAACCTAAACAAGGTCTTTAAGTTTCCTTTTTCCGTTCCTGCAACCTATGAAGTTATTCACTAAAGCCCTACTGCTGATTTTCATTTGTAACAACCTAATAGCTCAAGAGAAGGTTGAATTGCAAAAACGTAAAAAACTGCTTTTAGAAGAAATACAATTTAGTAATAAGATTCTAGAGCAAACGAAAAAAGATAAAGATGTTTCGTTTCACCAACTCAAAACATTAAAACAAAAAATGCTAATTCGTTCCCAACTTATTAGAACTATACAAAAAGAGGTGGGATATCTAAAACAAGAAATTGAAAATGGGCAAAATAAAAAATTAAGTCTCGAATTAGAGCTCGATTCACTAAAAATTAATTACGCTTACATAATTCAACAAGCCTATAATAGTAGAAGACACTTTAACCGAATTCTGTTTTTGTTTTCTTCAAGAAATTTTCAACAAGCATATAAAAGGGCAAGCTATATGAAACAGATCTCTGATTACAGGCTTTCTCAAGCAAGTAGAATCACGCAAAAGCAAACGGAATTAGAAAACAGAATCTTAATTTTAAAAAAACAAAAATCTATTAAACAAAACTTAATCGATAGCAAGCAAATCGAATACGAATTATATAATAAAGAACAAGCTCAAGAAGCAGCTAGTTTGGCGGTTTTATCTGAAAAAGAAAAAGAGCTTAAAAAGAGCTTAGAGGCTAAAAAGCTTAAGAGAAAAAAAATACAAAAAGAAATAGAGCGTATCATTGCTGACGAACTTAAAAAAACTGCAAATTCAACATCTACCAACAATTTTGCATCTACACCAGAAGCGATAAAACTTTCTAACAGTTTTAGCTCAAACAAAGGTAGCCTGCCCTGGCCTGTTTCTAAAGGTCTTGTGATTTCTAAATTTGGAAAACAAAAGCATCCCATTTTAGCTGGAGTAAACATTGAAAATAATGGAATCGAAATTGCGACTGAGGCTCAAGGCTCGTGTCGCTCCATTTTTAATGGAAAAGTAAGCAGCATTCTTACTATGCCTAACGGAACCAAAGTCGTTATGATTCGTCATGGGGAATACATAAGTGTATACTCTAACCTGGGCGAGGTCTTTATTGAAAAGGGGCAGGAAGTTGAAACAAAAGAAAACATTGGGGTTGTTTATACTTCAAAACAGGAAGGCTCTACGGTGATAGACTTTCAGCTTTGGAAAAGTTCTCAGAAACTCAATCCGCAGTTATGGCTAATGAAAAAGTAAATTCTGTCCCAGAGTTTTTGTTACTTTATATCTATTTATATTGATGTTTTATACAAATCCTTTTAACTTTTAGGCTTTACCTTTCAATGTTCTGCTTTCAATTATTACCTTTGCTTAAAGCGCCCGTAAGGGTATAAAAAAAATGTTATGACACTTTTATCTATCTTTTTTGGATTCATGGGCGGCTACGAGTGGGTTGTCATCCTTTTAGCGGTACTTTTATTATTCGGTGGTAAAAAAATCCCTGAGCTTATGAGGGGGTTAGGAAGCGGCATTAAGGAATTCAAAGATGCAGCAAAAGAGGAAAAGGATAAAATCGACAACTAAGCACAAAAGTTAAGCCTTTGAAAAACTTTGCCTCTCTAAATGAAATACACGAATCCATTAAGTCGGGTTCTGTTAGCTGCCAGTCTATAGTAAATTATTATCTCAATCGTATTGACAAGCATAAAGACCTTAACGTTTATGTAGAGGTTTTTGCCGAGGAAGCCTTGCTCCGCGCAAAAAATATAGACGAAAAAATTTTTGCAGGAACTGCTGGAAGGCTTGCAGGAATGGTTGTCGCAATAAAAGACAATCTTTGTTTTAAAGGGCATAGGCTTTCTGCAGCCTCTAAAATATTAGAGGGGTTTGAGTCTTTATATAGTGCCACTGTTGTAGAACGACTTTTAAAAGAAGATGCTATCATCATTGGTAGGGTCAATTGTGATGAGTTTGCAATGGGTTCGGCAAACGAAACCTCATACTACGGAGCTGTTAAAAATCCTAAAAATCCTAAAAAAGTATCTGGTGGCTCTTCTGGTGGCTCTGCAGCAGCTGTTGCCGCTGACTTGTGCCAAGTTGCGTTAGGAAGTGATACTGGTGGCTCCATTAGGCAACCGGCTGCATTTTGTGGAGTCGTTGGACTAAAGCCTACTTACTCTCGCGTTTCTAGATACGGCTTAATCGCTTACGCCTCATCTTTCGATCAAATTGGTCCCATAACAAAGTCAATTGAAGATGCGGCTTTGGTGACAGAAATTATTTCAGGGAAAGACCCTAATGACTCTACAAGCTCTTCGGTTAAAGTGGAACCATTCAACATAGTGTTGCCTTCAGAAAAAAAGAAAATTACATATCTTAAAGAGTATCTCGAGTCTCCGGGATTAGATCCTGAGATAAAAGAAAAATTTTTAGACCTTATTTCGGAGTTAAAAGCTCAAGGTCATGTTGTTGAAGAGCAAACGTTTTCTTATTTGGATGTTATTGTACCTAGCTACTATGTTCTAACAACTGCAGAAGCTTCTTCAAACCTAGCTCGATTTGATGGCGTACACTTTGGGTATAGAAGCTCAAATGCAAAGGATTTAGAAAGTACCTACAAGCTTTCAAGAACCGAGGGCTTCGGAGAAGAGGTGAAGCGTCGAATTATGTTAGGAACTTTCGTTTTAAGTTCTGGTTACTACGACGCTTATTATACAAAAGCTCAACGTGTTCGTCGTCTAATTCAAGACAGAACAACTGCTCTTTTAAAAGATTATGACTTTATTTTAATGCCTACCACGCCTACTACTGCCTTTGATATTGGTGTTAAAAATGAAGACCCAACAGTTGCTTATCTAGAAGACATCTACACGGTCCATGCTAATTTAGCTGGCACACCAGCCATTTCATTACCCTTGTGGGTCTCTTCTAAAAACATGCCAATTGGTGTTCAACTCATGGGGGCCGCTTTTAAAGAAGCAGAATTGCTGAATTTTTCTAAACTTTTAATGCTTTCCAGAAACTAAAATGAGTCGCCTTATAGTATTTATTGTGTCCCTTTTTGGGTTCAGCCAAATAGCTTTTGCGTTAAATCGGGGCGGTGGAAACAAAGATAGTTTAAAGCTGGTTTTTTTAGACAACCCTATAGTTGCTAGTTTCGACAGCCTTCTACTATCAAACCTATCTTTTTCAGATGCGCTTTTCTCATATGACTCAGCTATAGAGGTGTCAACTCCTCCTGTTTTTTCAGATAGTGTTTATGAGTCGCGCATTCGGCACCTGGACACTAAAACGCCTATAGACTTGGTTTACAACCCGTATGTGAAGCAATATATAAACGTATACACAAAACAACGACGACAGCAAATGTCAAGGATGATGGCCCTTGCAGCCTATTATTTCCCTGTCTTTGAAGGGATTCTTGACCAATTTAACCTACCGCTAGAATTAAAATATTTAGCCCTTGTAGAATCTGCACTAAACCCAAAAGCTAAATCGTGGGCAGGCGCAACTGGCTTATGGCAGTTTATGTACAACACCGGAAAAGAATACAACCTTAAGGTGAGTTCTTATGTAGATGAGAGAATGGATCCTTATAGGGCAACGGTTGCTGCCTGTGAGTTTTTTGAAAAATCATATTCTGTTTATGGAGATTGGTCTTTGGTTTTAGCCTCATACAATTCAGGAAGTGGAAATGTAAATAAGGCCATAAGGCGTTCTGGAGGAAAAAGAAATTATTGGCAAATAAGGCGTTTTTTACCTAAGGAAACCCGCAGTTATGTGCCGGCTTTCATTGCTGTGTGCTATGCTATGAATTACGCTTCTGATCATAAAATAAGCTCTAAAAACCCGCGCGTTTTATTTCATGAGGTTGATACCGTAGAGGTAAAGTATCAAATTGATTTTGAGTACTTATCTTCTTCCCTAGACATCTCAATGAGTGAGCTGGAGTTTTTAAATCCATCCTATAAAATTAACGTCATCCCTAAGGTTGAAGGAAGGCCTTACCACTTGGTGTTACCTATTGCTAAGATGGGGGCCTTTGTGGAGAACGAAAAAGAAATCTATGCACATTTCATTGAGCTAGACGCCCAAAAACGTAAAAATTATCCCAAATATTCTGAGCAGGATGAGCGAATCGTTCATCGTGTAAAAGGGGGCGAGTACCTTGGTAAAATTGCCCGGAGGTATGGTTGTTCTGTTAAAAAAATACAACAGTGGAATAATTTAAAAAATGACAACATCCGGGTGGGTCAAAGATTAATCTTGTATGTTCGTCCTGACTATGTTTAAAATCTAATTATGATGCTACGCACAGCTCTTTATGTTTTTTCATTTGCAATTGCGTGCGGCTCATGTGGAAAAAAAACAACTAACAAAAATAAATCTGCCACCGCTACACAATCGATTCTTCCATCAAACACAGGGAACTTATCAGAGCTGGTTCTGGTGATTTCTGATGAACTATGGGCGGATACAGCTGGTAGAATAATCACTGATGTACTTCAAGAAAACATTAAAGCAATTCCTCAACAGGAGGCCCTTTTTGATATTTATAACATTGAGGCTAAAGATTTTTCAAGCATATTTAAAACACACAAAAACGTCTTGTGGATTTCCAAATCGGAAGACGAAAAATTTGAACGAATCGATCAAATGTGGTCTAAAGATCAGCTCTATGTTCATCTATCAAGCGCTTCAGAAGAAGCACTTATAAATAATCTAAAAGAACACATTTACACCATTCGGTCTTGGTTCGTAGACAAGGATCAACAAAGGCGGCTACAAAAACTCAAAACCTCTGCTGATAAAGAGATGGAAAAACAGCTACAAAAATCTTATGGACTTAATATGACCATTCCTAAGGGTTATCAAATTGCCTCTTCAGAAAAGGGTTTTATCTGGCTGCGAAAAGACAATCCAAAAGCAAACATTATTTCTAACATTTGGATTCACTCACAAGCTTATATCAATACTGAACAATTCAATAAACAGTATTTAATGACATTGCGCGATTCTATTGGTAAAGTGCACGTAGAAGGTTCTCGTCCGCAATCATTTATGGCCACAGAAACACTCTATAACCCAGATTACAGGCTAGTCAAAAATAAGCCCTATACTATTGCAACAAAGGGTTTGTGGACTATGGTAAACGACTTTTTGGGCGGCTCATATACTGCTTATGCTATTCTGGACGAAGAAAAACAAAGAATAATCTATGTAGAGGGCTTTATATACTGCCCAAGCGAAAGAAAGCGCGCACATATTTTTGAATTAGAAGCAATCCTCTCTGGGCTTGAGCTAAATTAAATCATTTAATCGCTGGTTCACTTCAGATAGGCAAGATATAAGCGGCATGCTGGTATATACCGACTAAAACCTAGCCTTGAGTGTAACAATAAAATTTCTTCCCGGAGCAGAAAGCCCAGAGGCAAAAGTTTTATAATGTTGATCTAAAATATTCTCAAGTGCCATTTGGACTGTAAATGAGTCTGATAAGCGATACATTGCACTCAAATTAAGTGTATACCATGAAGGGGTTCCTTGGTAATCTTCAATCCAATTGCCTTCATCTGTTAAAACCCACTCAAGTGGAGACTCTTCTTCATTATCTGTGCCGGAAGCTATATCATATTCTTCGATGGCTTTTCTACCGTTATACATGATGAAAAAAGAAGCGCGCCAGGAATCAAAATCAGCATAAAAAGCAGTTTTTCCAAAAGATGGTGGAATATGGGTAAAGGGCAGGTCGTTGTCTATATTTCGACCTTTTATTAGTGTGTAATCAGTCTCAAGAGTATAATTACTTGCTATTCGAAGAGATGCGCTTGCTGTAGCACCATATATTTCTGCATTACCTGTGTTTTTGTTTGTTTTTGCTTCTGTAAAAAACTCATCTTGGTTAATCTGAAAATCCAAGTTTGTATTGACCCGCATTATTGCGTCTTCAATAAATGTGTAATATGTATTGGCATTAAATAATAGTCTGTTGTTAACATTTTTAGTAATGTTAAGCTCTACTGTTCGTGCATATTCTGGCTCTAAATTAAAATTTGGAATGGTTAAAATACTGCCCTTGTAGAAAAGCTTACCGGTATCGTCTATGTTTGGAGCATGAAAGCCAGTTGAAGCAATTGTGGCTATCTTCCAGGAATCGTCTGGATGAAAAGCAAGGCTAATATTTCCAGTTAATGCGGTATATTTATATGAAAGGTTGTCATATGGCAGCTCCCAGACATTCGGAACGCTATGAAATGTTGCATCAAGTTGGTTTTGTGTATAACGAAGGCCTGTATTTAATCGAAATTGCTCGTTGAAATTTTTACTGTAGGTGGCAAAACCTGCTATTGAGCTCATAGATGAACCGCCATTAGGATATCGGGTTTGCGGGTAGGGTCTATTTTCATCTCTATCGTCTGTTATAAATGCAGTAGAACTAACCGCGTTGTAATAATATTCTAATCCGTAATGTAAAGCCTTCTTTCTAAGATTGATGTTTATGCTGTATACATCAACGTTCTCATGTCGGTCTATTAGGTCTGACGCATCGTTTTGGTCGAGTTTTTGAATGTGTCTAGATTCAAAAACATCCTGATAAGCAAAAATAAATTGGGCTGAATCTATAAGCCTTGTGTTTAAAGAGTGATCGAGCTGAATAGAAGAAAAATATCTTTTTTGAGGGCCATAATTCCAAAGCGCGTACTTTAACCCTTCATAAGTTGTTTGTTCGTTTTCAACATCATAACTAACGGAATTATAATCATTTAGCTTATCAAAACGCGGCACATCTGAGCTGTTCGAATATTGTATGTTTCCTGTGAGCAGCCATTTTGGGTGAATTTTTAAAATAACTTTTTGCATAAAATCCGTCTGTGAGTATCCGGTATTTTTCTGAATATTGGGGTTAGGGTTCTCAACCTGCTCTCCATCTTCAATATAGTGATACACTTTACCCCAGCCTTTGTATCCATGGCTTCGACGTGAGCCCATTCGTAAATCATCAAAATCGCTGTGGGTTAAAGATGTAAATAAAGCAAAATCTGAGCCGGTGTACTGCATGTCGTAATGCCGGCTAATGCCATTGTTTGCCGAAGCAAACCTGGTCATATAAGTGTGCTTAAACTGAGGGGTTTCAGTAAACTTTGGGCGCTTGGTTTTTAAATGAATAACCCCTCCTAAACCATCACTACCATATTCAGAACTTCCTGGTCCAAAAATAATGTCAACTTGATCCAGCGTAGTATTGTCTATCGAAATAATATTTTGAAGGTGCCCCCCCCTATATATAGCGTTGTTTAAACGAACCCCATCTACAACAAGTAGTATTCTATTTGCTTCAAAACCTCTTATAACCGGACTCCCACCTCCCATTTGGCTTTTTTGAACATTAATGCCAGCGCGTTTTTCAAGCAATTCAGCCGTTGTTTGGGTGTTTAAGCGCTCTATTTCCTTACTGTGTAATATAACCCTTCGGTCTGCTGTTGTTTTTAAGTTTTCGTCATCAATACGGGTTAATAGCACGACCTCCCCCAGAGCTTCGGGGTCAAAAATTAAAGTAATTACATTTCCCTGAACCTCTAACTCTGCTTTTCTTTTGGAAATGGTTAAAAACCCCGAATGGCTAATAGTTATAATATCTTCATCCGAAAAAGAACCTAATGAAACGCGGCCGTTTTTGTTTGAAAACGCAAACACGCTTGCATCATTATTAACAAGATAAACATCTCTAATAGGGCTACCCAACTCATCAATAACGGTGAGCTCCTGGGCGCTTATTAGGCTATAGATTAAAAACAAAAAGAGGGTTATATAAGCTCGTTTATTCATCGTTAAACACACTTTGTAATATATGATGCGAATTTAACTCTTTGAAATGAATCAAATGCAATTTATAGTACAGCATCATCGTTTTTAAGAGCTTTCTTTTAAGGCTGTTAGAAAACAAGAGGGTTTTAATTGTTTCGAATTTAACATTAATAAGCTGCTTCCAAGCGCTGAGGTCTTCAAAAGCTATAAAAAATGAGTGTCCGGGCTCTCCCCTACTAAAAACACCTTGCTGTAAATCAAAATATCGCGCCTCTTTATGTCCGTCTAACATCGGGTAAAAACCAAGGTGTTTGGTAAATTTCATCATAAAAAAAAGATGAAAGTGGGTGTAGTTTTCTTTACTTAGGTCGAGCCAATGAATCGAGTTGAATAAAAAATCAAATAATTTTTTGTTTGACTCATGTTCTTTTATAACGCTATGTATAAGCTCTGCCATAAATATTGCTATCGTTCGTTTTACAGGGTTGAACGGTAAATCCGTAAAAGGCTCTATCACTTTTAAATCACTAATTTGCCGGAGCTGTGATTTTCGGGCCTCCCGGTAACTTAGGTCAATTAAGTTAAGTGGCTGAAACTGTGCTGAGCTAAGCCTGCCCTTTTTCCCCCTAACTCCTTTTGCTATAAAGGATAAAAGTCCTTCTTTTTCGGTATAGATTTTAAGAATGAGACTCGTTTCAGAGTACTTTATTTGGCGTAAAACTATGGCTCTAGATTGATGCATCAGCCTCTCACAAATAAAAGCTTTGTAACATGTGACATAGCGCCATCCTTGTCTGAACAAAAAACAAGATACACGCCTGTGTGGGCTTTTTGCCCATCAAAAGACTTTCCATCCCAAACGGCTTGACCTCCAAGGGCAACCGTCTCGTAAATTAAATTGCCACTAATGTCCGTTATTTTAACCACAGCGTCTGTTATCAAGCCCTTAATGGTTATTGGTCCGCTGTAGTCTGGTTTAACAGGGTTTGGAAAAACCAAGACCTTTGAAAAATCCGTGTTTCCTTGCGTAGATTCTGAACGGAGAGACATTAAGCCCTTTTCTGTCGCAAAAAACACCTCACCCGTTACATCATTCATTTCTATATCTATCACCTTGTTAGAAAATAGTGGGCTGTTTTCTGAGGTAAAATGGTGTATTTCCTCTGTGCCATTTTCTGAAGTCACCACAACACCACTGTTGTTTGTGGCAAACCATTTTCTGTTTGCTCCGTCTATTTCAATATCATTAACTTGCTGCCCTTCTAGCAAATATGAATTATGCTGTCCTAGGGTTACAACAACTTGTGAGGCGCTTTCTCCCTGAAAAATTGCATTTGAGTCATAAAAAACGCTAACCCCGTTGTCTGTTCCGACCCAAATCTCTCCTTCTAAATCTTCTGCAAATGAAAAAACTCGATTTGAGGCAAGGTTTCCCGAGTTTTCGCTATTTGTTAGTTTCCGACTTTTTGTGCCCTGCCGACGTTCATCAAAAACAATAAGACCATTGTTTTTTAATTGAACCCATTTTTGGTCGTTTTTATCAATCAGTAATTTGGCAAGATCCTGAGTTTCTGTAACCCCGGTTCCCAATGAAAAAGACTCCCAATCACCATTTGTGTATTTTACAGATAGCGGTTCGTAGGTTTGAGAATTGGTGCACCACAAATTTCCCTCGCTATCAAATTGTATGTCGCCTATTTCTATCCAGTCATTTACGTTTGCTCTTTTTTGAAGTGAACTATTTGTTTCGTCGTAAATCACTTCTAAATTTAATCCTGTCATTTTTGCAATACCTTTACTGAAGCTGGCCAAATAGGTGGAGGAGCCATTTTTGTTTACTGCAACAACATCTATAAAATCATTTGTTATTAAAGTGTTAGATGCTGTCCAGTCGTCGGTTTTCAAAATTGATAATTCGCTTTTCTGCCAACTTGGATCCCAATTTTCGCTTTTAGTACCATGCGCCACTAAAATTTCGTCTCCAAAATTTATTATTTGCCCTGCGTCTGACAAAAAGGGTCCGCTTGGTTTTATTGTCTCAAAAAAAGAGCCCGCATTGTGGAGTAAACCATTATGCTTGTCTGCAATCCAAAACTCATCTTTCTCTGTAAATATGGCTGAGTTAAAATCTGTTTTATCTAGATTAAATTCACCAGAAGATAAATAGTGTGTGCTGTTGAGGTCTTGGTTGTATACAGAAACGCCAAAGCGGCGTGTTAAAACCAGCTTCTGATGATTTGCTTTTATTGACACGTTAGAGCTTTCTTCCTCAAAAACAACCCAGTTATTTCCATCAAAATGATACAGTGTGTCGGTGTTGTATTCTTCTCCGTTCAAATTAACAAATAATAGGCCGTTAAAGGATTCTAGGAGGTCAACCCTTGACTGTGGGTGTGCTGATAATTTTTCCCAAGCGTTGTAATCGGCTAGGTTTTGTTGATATAAACCGGCCCTATAAATGCCATTATTAGTCGCAGCATAAATCGAATTGTGGGCTAGGGCTGTTGATAAAACATTTTTTTGCGCCCCGTATTCTCCAATAAAATAGGTGTCTTTAACCTCTACCCTGTCAAGATCTAAAACAACTATTCCAAAGCCGCAAGATAAATAGACGAGGTTGTTGTCTATGTTAATGTGGTTTATCCTTTTATCTGCAATAAGGGATGCGTTTTTAATGTCTGGCAAGTTTACTGTCTTGTTTCCACGAATCACGTCAACACTCCCATTATCGTAAGCAATAATAAGGGTGTTTTCATTCGCCTCTATTGAGCTAACCCCCGTGTCCGACAACCTATTTAAGGTGTTGATGCGCTCTATACTATTGTCCGTAGTATTATATTGAAATAATGCGCGATCGGTAGAAACATATATCGAGCTTCCTACCTGGCAAACATCTTGTGCAGATTTATACGATAAATGATCGCGCCACTCCCCCACTCTTAATGATTGGGCCTGAGTACAAAATGTATAAATAAGACAGCTTAAAAAAACAGTTTTTTTCATAAGATAAATTTAACGCAAATATAGAACGCAAGGAAAGTAAAAATAATATATTTGCCACAATTGGCTCCGTAGTTCAACTGGATAGAATATCAGATTTCGGCTCTGACGGTTGGGGGTTCGA
>NTKG01000019.1 GCA_002457305.1 Bacteroidetes bacterium MED-G21
TGGAATTGTATCGGCTTCAGCAATATCAGCAAGAATTATATTTAATGAACATTTATCTAAAATAAATTGGTTAGGCGTTTTTATTGCGGGAGTTTCAATAGTATTGTTATCAATTGCATAAAATATTTCTATTCTAATTAATAACTCTTTATAGCTTGATCAAGGTAACCAGGAAATAAATAAGCATATCCAAATGATTGACCAACAGCACAATCATATGTTTCAAAGTCTATACGTAACTGGTCATTTATGCTAAATTTACTTAAATCGATGTATTCAACACTCCAATCTTTCCATTTTATATGCCTATTTGGCTGTTGTTCATACGTATTTAATTTTTGACTATTCGAATTGGCATTAATTTCAATAGGTTCGACTAATAATTCATTATTTAAATATATGAGTACTCTAAACTTAGATTGATGAGTAGATAATGTGTCAATTAAAGACTTTTGTAATACCAATGCATATTTATAGTATAATAACCCTTTAATATTATCACTGTTTATTTTAAATGTAAATGACATTTTTTCACTCTGCGAACCATTGTTACTATTCCCTAATCTAAATGAAAATTGCTCACCAACAGGACAGGTACTTAGTAATGAATTTGTGTTTTCATCACAGAAATTATTTTTAATTAAACAATGTCTGACATCTGCTTCATCTATATTTTCCCTAAGTGTTGAAGTATATATACTAGGTGAATTATAACCATACCCTACTGATAAAGATAAATTTGAAAACTCTGTTTTTAAATCACCAAAATTGACTTGTGCATTAATTAATTGAAAGAATAAAAGAGTAAATGCGTAAAAAAATATCTTATTAAACATTGTATTGAAATTTATTATATATATCCAGCAAATCTAATTTTATCTATTTGATTATTATATAGGTAATTTCACTCAATATTTTATAATAAACTTAATTATGATTAATGTGAAATTATATATTATAATGATTCCGTGATTTTTTGTTCATTTACAAAATAAATATAATTAGCTAAGTCATACATTTTGCAGCAAAACATCGATTCATATAAAACTATAAAATGCACTTCAGAAGGTTTTCACAAAGATCGTGGATCAAAGTTTTACGGTTATGCTTATCCTGTTAAATCTGAAGATGAATTAAAAATAAAAATAGAGAAACTTAAAAAAGAACATCATACAGCTAGACATTACTGCTACGCATATAGATTTAAAGAAAATTATTCTGTTTATAGAGTAAATGACGATGGCGAACCTACGAATGCTGCCGGAAAACCAATTTTAGGTCAGATTGATGCAAAACACCTAACTAATATAGCCTTAGTAGTGGTTCGTTATTTTGGTGGCACAAAGCTAGGTGTTGGAGGTATGATGAGTGCATATAAAGAAGCAGCACTTAATACCTTAAATAAGGCAGAAATTATTGAGTGTACTATAAATGATATATTTAAAGTAAATTTCGGATATCCAGAAATGAATACAGTAATGAGATTTATTAAAGATTTGTCGGCCGATATTGTTAAACAAAAACTTGAAGAAAATTGCACCATATATTTTGCCATTCGTAAAAAAAATGCAAAAAAGGCAATAGACAAATTTTCAGGTTTAAAAAATATAATCATTAACCAAGTTGATGAACTTGATTAATGAAATGGTTACTCTAATTTAAACATAATTTAAAAGAATAAAATGGACTTTAAATTACTAAAAGACTTACAATCAATTCATGCACCAGCTGGAGATGAATCGAAAATGAAAGATTTCTTAATTGATTATGTGGGAAAAAATAAAAAGAAATGGAAAATTAAACCTGAGCTAATTCATGGAGAAGATTTTCAAGATTGTCTCATCTTAAAATTTGGCAATCCACGAACGGCAATTTTTGCACATATGGATTCTATTGGTTTTACTGTTAGATATGGAAATGAGTTAGTTAAACTAGGAGGTCCAAGAATTTCTACTGGAACTAAATTGGTAGGCGAAGATTCAAAAGGTACTATTGAAACTGAATTACTCAGTAATGATGATACTAAAAAGATTTCATACGTATTAAATCGTGAGATTGATCGTGGTACAAATCTTACATTTAAGCCAAATTGGCGGGAAGATGACGATTTTATTCAAAATTGTTATATGGATAATCGTTTA
Organism: Bacteroidetes bacterium MED-G21; assembly: GCA_002457305.1. Classification (GTDB taxonomy): domain Bacteria; phylum Bacteroidota; class Bacteroidia; order Flavobacteriales; family UBA7430; genus MED-G21. The sequence goes on from NTKG01000019.1 coordinate 2,142, forward strand.
GGTATATGGAATGCTTTAAAAGTAGCGGAAACACTTGAAGATGGTGTGATTATTTTTTCATGTTGGGAAGAAACTGGTGGTGGATCCGTTGGTTATTTAGGGAAATATATATATGAAAAATGGGGCGTTAGACAGGCATTAATTTCCGATATAACATGGGTTACTGAAGGCATTCCTCATGGCAAAGGTGTTGCGATATCAATGAGAGACTCAGGAATTCCTCGTAAATCATATGTGCGTAAAATAATAGACATTGCTACAAAAAACATGATACAATTTCAATTAGAAGTAGAAGATGCAGGAGGTTCTGATGGTAATGGCCTACAAAAATCATCCTACCCTTTTGATTGGTGTTTTGTAGGTGCACCAGAGGATAATGTACACACACCTAATGAGAGGGTCCACAAAGGAGATATCAATGAAATGGTTAACTTATATAAAGTATTAATGAAAGAACTTTAGTTCTTAAATATAATTTTATCTAAATGGCATCTAATGCCTGTTTCAAATCAGCTTTTAAGTCATCAATATCTTCTATACCTACCGATATACGAATAAAATTATCGGTAATACCTAGTTCATTTCTTTCTTTTACAGGCACTGAAGCGTGAGTCATAATTGCAGGGTGTTCAATTAAACTTTCAACACCGCCCAAGCTTTCTGCTAATGTAAAAAGTGAAAGTTGTTTTAAGAATTTACTAGACTCTGAAAGTCCTCCCTTAATATACAAACTTAACATACCTCCAAATCCATTCATTTGACTTTTAGCAAGTTTGTGTTGAGGATGACTTTCTAATCCAGGATAAATTACTTTTTCTACGTTGGGATGTTTAATTAAAAAATCTGCAATTTTAATAGCATTTTCCTCGTGGGCTTTCATTCTTACTGACAGTGTTTTAACGCCTCTAAGAACAAGCCAGCTATCAAAAGGAGATTGGCTAGGGCCAATTGAATTTTGAAGATACCAGAGCTTCTCATATTGTGCGCTATCATTTAACATGATAGCACCTCCTAATACGTCACTGTGACCATTAATATATTTAGTTAAAGAATGCATAACCATATCAGCACCTAAATCTAAAGGGTTTTGAAAATATGGACTCATAAATGTATTATCAACAACTACTTTTGCACCTACAATATGAGCTGAATTACAAATGGCTTTTATATCACTAATCTGTAACATTGGATTTGTAGGTGATTCAATCCATACTAAATCTGGTTTGAAAGAATTTAATTCAATTTTAACAGATTCTATATCTGTTGTATTGATATGTTTAATTTCGAATCGGTCATTGTAAATCGTATTTAAAAGACGGTAAGTACCACCATAAACATCATCACCACAAAGAATTTTTGAGCCATGCGGTAAAGATTGTAAAATTAATGAACAGGCAGACATTCCACTTGATGTAACCATGGAGAAAGTTGCATTTTCCAATGAAGCTAAACATGATTCTAATCGTGTTCTTGTAGGGTTATGAGAACGAGTATACTCATAACCTTTATGCTCTCCAGGACTCGTTTGAGCAAAAGTTGATGTTTGGTAAATAGGTGGAATAACAGAACCTGTTAATTCATCAGGTTGACTCCCTATTAATATAGCTTTTGTTGCAATTTTTAACTTCTTATAATCCATCTTATCCCAAAATTTTATCTATTTGTAAGTCCAATTCGTCTTTACTATTTTCAGCATTTATATAACCCATTTTTTGCATCCAATTATCATTATAAATTTTAGATGCATACCTGTTACCAGAATCTGGAAGTATCACTAATATTCTTTCAGGCTTATCAAGAGATTCAGCATATCTTATTGCTCCAACAACGGCAGAGCCACACGAACCTCCAGCATATATACCTTCTTTCGTAAGTAATTCTCTCGTCATCAAAAATGACTCTTTATCATTTACCATAACAAAGTCATCAATTTGATCAAACAATACATTGTCAGGTAGAAAGTCTTCACCAATTCCCTCAACAACGTAAGATTTTGCTTCACAAATCTCACCTGTTTTGTGATAGTGCATCAATATAGAACCTTCACAATCTACGCCAACTGTTTTAAGATTAGGCATTTTGCTCTTTAAATATCTAGAACATCCGGAAATAGTACCTCCAGTACCAACACTAGCTAAAAATGTGTCAAATTCACCATTTGTTTGTTTATAAATTTCAGGACCTGTGATCTCAAAATGAGATTCACCATTATCCATATTTCCATACTGATCAAGAAAAACTGAATTTGGAAGGTTTCCAAGTTTTGCAGCAACAGAATAATAAGATCTGGGATCTTCAGGTTCTACATTTGTTGGACAAACAATAACTTTAGCACCATAGGCTTTTAGATTATCAATTTTCTCTTGAGATTGTTTATCAGCCATAACAAACACGCAATTATAACCATGAATTGCAGCAAACAAAGCAATTCCAACTCCTGTATTACCTGAGGTAGACTCAACAATTGTTCCTCCAGGTTTTAAATCACCACGCTCTACAGCTTTTTGACATAGATAAACACCCATCCTATCTTTAATAGATCCACCCGGGTTTAAATATTCTAATTTAACATATATGTCAGAGCTCACATGATTACCAACTTTATTTAATTTGACTATTGGGGTGTTCCCTATTACATCTAATATGTTTTTATTGAATTTATTCATATCGAAGTCTAAAAAATCTAAAATGATAGATTTGAGTTAAATAATAAAGCGCATTTAATCTATTGAACTTTCAAAAAACAACAGCATAAGTTGAAAAGTGAAAATGATAATATTCAACTGATTGAATAACTATGCAAAAATACACAAATTGATTTACATAAAAGATAAAATACTTACCACTATTTAATTTGGTGATTTAATATAAAAAATATAAAAAAATGATAGAGTTTTTTAGTATATTCTAACTTCATCGACAAAAAGCCATGATTTAGATCCAGCTGCAGGATGCCAGTCCGGACATACACCATAATTTAAAGCTTTAATCTTTACATGTTTAGCCTCTACCTCAGAAAACGTCAAGACAAATTCCTCAAAAAACTGGCCCTCTTGCTTAACCGATATCTGAGGACTAAGTATAGCTCTTTTATAATAATTATCTCCATCCACTGAGGTATATACAAGAATCTGTTTAGGCATGAAAATCCAAGACAAATTGTATTGATAAAAAGAACTGATTACAGAATCAATTCTTTGAATTGAATCAAAAGTAATCGTAGCTTCAAAATCAGTTCCAAAATAACCTTGCCAGTGTCCATCTCTATAATTTAACCCGCCTCTTAAACCATTTACTATTGCATTATCTCCACCTCCATCATATGTTTTACCATAGGTGTTTAAGTCACTAATTTTAGCTCCTAAACCTTTATGTTTGTACAACTCTATTTGTAATGAATCTCCATAACTAACATTATTTTTAACAGCCCATGTTTTAATGTTAGCCGACTCAGAAATAATAAAGGTAGAATCATATAAGACAGTTTCTTCTTGATTAATTTGATAAAACAATTTTAAATCTTTTACTCCTTTATTCAGAGTCAAATAAAATTGGCCATCTTCATATTCCGAACTCATATCTATAGGCTTTTTTTCTAATCCATAATTAACACCTAACACATCTAATCTTTTGTAATGTGCTTGAACTCTTTCATAAAATAGATTGTAATCCCTAATAGTAGGATAATCCCATAATACTTCTGACATGGCAAGAAGTCGAGGGAAAACTTTCGAGTCCACAGTGTTTTGGGGGGCACGTTCTGACCACATATTGCATTCACCACCAATTATGTGCTTTACTTTATCGCTTGGAGCATCTATAGGAATCGGATCAAAATTATATACCTTTTCTAGATCAATTGCATCCAAATCATAATCAAAATAAGCATGTGATGTAGGTGAAACGATAGCGTCATGACCTGTTTTAACAGCTTCTAAAGCCCCTTCAAAACCTCTCCATGACTGAACAGTAGCATCATTTGCCAGACCACCTTCTAATATCTCATCCCAACCAATTAGCTTTTTACCTTTACTACTAATATAATTCTCTATTCTTTGAATAAAATAAGATTGTAATTCATGCATATCTTGAATATTTTCATCTTGGATTCTCTTTTTGCATTTACTGCAGTTTTCCCATCTGTATTTTGGAGCCTCATCTCCACCAATATGAATGTATTTTGAGGGGAAGAGTTCAATAATTTCATCTAAAACATTTTCTAAAAACACAAATGTACTGTCATTACCAGCACAATAAATATCTTTAAATACACCCCAATCTTTTTCTACTTCAAAAGGGCCTCCAGTACACGAATACTCTGGGTAGGCTGCTAAAGCAGCAACACTATGACCAGGTAATTCTATTTCAGGAACTATATTTACACCACGTTGATAGGCATAATTTACGACTTCTTTTATTTGCTCTTTTGTATAAAAACCACCGTAAACTGAACCATCTTTCTCCTTTCGCCATGCACCAATATCTGTTAATTTAGGGTATTTCTCAATCTCAACTCTCCAACCTTGATCTTCAGTTAAATGCCAATGCAAAACATTCATTTTATGATAAGCCAATAGATCAATATAACGTTTCACAAAATCAATGCTCATAAAATGACGACAACAATCTAATAATAGTCCTCTCCATTTAAATTCTGGGAAATCTTTAATTGCTACACAAGCTAGTTTTGAATCATTAAAACCAATACTTCTTGGAATAAGCTGAATAAGAGAATAAATACCATGAATAAGACCTTCTCTATCTGAACCTTTGATTAAAATGAAATTTTTATTAACTACTAAATGATAATATTCTGGGTGTTTACTTATTGATGAATCAATAAGTAAATTAATACTAAAATCTTTTATAGGATCTTCAAATAAAATAATTGAGTCTGAAGTATAGTCAAGTTTATTCAACTCTAGAACTAGCAGCTTTGAAATTTCTATTGAATTCTTATCAGCATAAATATTAAAATTATCTAAATTAAAATATGAGCTTAATTTTAAGGATTCTTTAGGCTTTGGTATAATATTCATCTCATCATTATCACTTTTATGACAGGCTAAAAAGCAAAGACACATAGATAAAAATAATATATAGAGATTATTCACAAAAAAGAAAAATTTTAAATTTATTACACTAAACCAACTGGTTGTTAATAAAATATAATTAAATTAATGTTTCCATGCTAAAGCACTAGCACCAAGTATTGCAGCATCTGATGCATTTAATTTACTTGAAACTATTTCAATTTTGTTTTTATAAATAGAAAGTACATATTCTTCTAAATACTTTTTAGTTGGCTTTATAAGTAAATCGCCTGACTGAGCTAATCCACCGAACAACACAATAAGTTTAGGGCTACTAATAGCAATGGTGTTAGCTAAACTTAATCCGAGTTTTTCAGCTGTAAAATCAAATATTTCAAGTGCTAATTTATCGCCAGCAATTGCAGCATCAGAAATTGATTTACTTGTAATAAACTGAAGATCTGAAAGGCTACTATTTGAGGATTTTTTAAGAAATTCTTTTGCAGATTTCACAATACCTGTAGCAGAAACATATGTTTCAAGACATCCTCGTCTTCCACAACCGCATAATCGACCATTTTTTTCTACAATTGTGTGCCCTAGTTCGCCTGCAAAACCGTCATGACCATAAACTAAATCACCATTAACAACAAACCCACTACCTAAACCAGTTCCCAGTGTAACCATAACAAAATTGTCAACTCCTTTAGCTGCACCATATATTCGTTCTCCAAGCGCAGCAGCGTTTGCATCATTGGTTAAAGTTGTTGGAATATTTAATTGTTCTTCAAACAACCTAGACAAAGGAATAATACCTTTCCAATTTAAATTTGGAGCAAACTCAATATTACCTGAAAAATAATTGCCATTTGGAGCTCCTATACCAACACCGATTATTTCGGCATCAGCTTGATCAGCAATTAATTTAGTTAATTTCAAGCATACCGCATCAACAAAATCTTCAACAAGTTCAAAATGTGATGTTTTAATAGAATCATGAGAAACACAATTACCCAAATAATCTACTAATCCAAAAACAGTATTTGTTCCACCTATATCAATACCAACAGCTAATACATTTTTATTCATCATAATTTACACCTTGAGACTTTAAAATTTTCTTAACTTTTAATGCAAAGAACATTAGATAAAGAAAACAAGCTACAGTAATCCAATATGAACTATGAATAGAAAATATATCTGCGAGTTTCCCTTGTATAGGCGGTATAATAGCACCACCCAAAATCATCATAATTAAGAAGGCTGAGCCTTGAGAGGTATACTTCCCTAAACCAGCAATTGATAATGAAAAAATACTTGGCCACATAATAGAACAAAACAATCCTCCGCTCATAAATGAGTATAGGGCAATAGTACCATCAGTAAACAGACCTAAAAGCATTGATAATACCCCTAAAAATCCAAATATAAATAAGGTTTTGGATGGTTTCTCTTGACCATAAAAGAACCCACCAATTAGTAATAAAATGCTCCAGCCGTATAAATATAGACCACTTATGTCATTATTAGAAATATGATTTACAAATAAAACAACTCCAAAAGCAATATAAGGTACTATAACAAATAAAGCATTTTTTAATGTCTTACCTGGATTAAACACAGTAATTGCTCCAGCCCATCGACCTATCATTAAAGACCCCCAATACATTGAAATGAAAGGCGCAATTTCAGAGTTACTATAACCACCAAACGCTTCAGACTTTAAAAGTTCTCCTAAATTACTTTGAATAGTTACTTCTACCCCAACATAAGTAAATATAGCCAGCATACCGAGAACCAATTGAGGGTATTGCATTGCGCCCCAACCATCAGGGTTTTTAATTGCTTTAAAATTAGAAAATAAGAGGCCACCAACAATTAAACACAATGCTAGAATCATAAGTTGAAAAATGAAATTTGAATCAACATTATCAGCGCGATATTGATCAAAAACAAAATAAAAAACGACCAAAAGTACTAATGTAATAAAGCCTAACATTTTAATTGCTTTAGGCGCTTGAACAAAATTTATATCACCTTTTGCTTGTGGTAATTTTTTTGAAAAAATAAACAAACCAGCAGCAAGAAGAAATAACGCTCCAACAACTAAATATAAAATTTTAACTGTAGAAAGATTTATGCTTGCAATTTGATCATCTGAATAAGTTGCAGCTCCAAAAAGTGCAAAAGCAACTACAATTGGTCCAATAGCAGTACCAAAAGAGTTTACACCTCCAGCTAAATTTAATCGGTGAGATCCAGTAGCAGGTTCACCTAATGCAATAGCAAATGGATTTGCTGATGTTTGTTGTAAAGAAAAACCTAGAGCAACTACAAATAAAGATGCTAAAATAAAACTAAATGAGCCACTAGAAATAGCAGGAATCATAATAGCAGCACCAATAGCAGAAAGAAGTAAACCATATATAATTCCATTTTTAAAACCCCATTTATTTAATATATCTGTTTTCACATAAGCTGATACAATAAACAATAAAAGTGCTCCAATATAATAAGCTCCATAGAAAGCAAAATCAATCAACTGTGACTGAAATTGATCTAAATGAAAATAACTCTTGCAAAAAGGGATAAATACTCCATTTGAAGCAGCAATAAAGCCCCAGAAGAAGAATACTGTTACCAAAGTTGCAAGAGCAGTATTGTAATTGGTATTTGATTTCATATTAGTTGTGTTTGATTTCATATTAGTTGTGTTTGATTTGATATTCAAAAAAATTATGATTTAACAAATGATTCAGCATCGTGCATTTTATTTTCACCACCAAGATGAAGCGCAAAATTAAATCCTGGATGAATGGAATAGGCACCATAATTTCCATTCTTATCAATTGCTAAATAACCTACTTGCATGTCATTATATTCTTCCTTAGCAACAATTCTCATGACTGCTTCTTTACAAGCTTCTTGTGGGTTCATACCTTGTCTCATGAGCTCAACAATTAAGAAAGAACCTAATGTTTTCATTACCAACTCACCAACTCCAGTTGCACAAGCCCCACCGATCTCATTATCAACATACATACCAGCTCCAATAATTGGAGAATCTCCTACCCTTCCATGTAACTTCCATGCAAGGCCAGATGTGGTACATGCACCAGATATATTACCTTTTTTATCGATAGCTAATAAACCAATAGTATCGTGATTTTCAATATTTACAATAGGTTTATATTGACTTGTAACCAGCCATTCTTTCCATAAATTTTCTGCCTTTTCAGTCAAAAGATTTTCCATTTCAAACCCTTTCTCTAAAGCAAAATCTAATGCACCTTTACCACTTAACATAACATGCGGGGTTTCTTCCATGACTTTTCGAGCAACCGATATTGGATTTTTAATATGTTGTAAATATGAAACAGCGCCACAATTACCTGTATAATCCATAATACAAGCATCTAATGTTACATGGCCATCTCTGTCAGGTAATCCACCATAACCAACAGACATCATCTCAGGATCAGATTCAGTTACTCTTACACCAGCTTCTACAGCATCTAATGCATTACCTCCATTTTTAATAATATTCATTGCTACTTTATTAGCAGCAACTCCATGATTCCATGTTGATATCACAATAGGTAAACCTCCATTTTTGAATGAGCTTAAATTTTCAAAATCAACTTTAACATCACATCCAACAAGAGCAGAAGCGGTAGTAACAAGTGCTGATTTTTTTAAAAAATCTCTTCTTTTCATTTAATTGAGACTAATTGATAATAATTTCATCCGCAAAAATCCAACAGGTTCCACCTGGTGCTCTGTGCCAATCAGGATTGAATTTTCTATTTTTAGCAATAACTTTAATATATCTAGTGTTAGTATTTGTTTTTAAGTTAAAATCTTTAATGATGACATCTGAATTTTTTTCATCTATATCATTTAAAACTCTGCCCAATTTATGAAAATTTTGACAATCATTTGATGCGTAATAATCTACCCATTCAGGCATAAATATCCATGCGTTCCAATCTTGTAAAAAACCTGTAGATAATTGAGAAAATGAGGTTGTTTTACCAAGATCTATGATTGCTTCTAAATCTACTCCTTCATATCCTTGCCAACTCCCTGTCATATAATTATTTGGGCCTCTCAAATAGTCTATAAGAGCTTTATCTCCGCCTGCAGAATATTGTGATCCATATTGAGTCAGTAACTTAATCGAATGTCCTTTAGGAGTTTTTGTAAATTCAGCTTCAATTTGCTTACTTATTACGCCATTTTTAACAGAAATTGCTTTTAATATTTTACTATCATTAATATTAATAGGTTCAATATACAAGTTTGATTTTGTAGAAACATCGGAACCATCTAATGTAAAATAAATATCTGCTTCTATATCCCATGTTTTAAGTTCGATTATGTTTTTATCTGAAAATGTTCTACTGCCACTATGCACATATGGTACAGCAACTATCTTATTATCATCTATAGAAGAAATAGGAAGATTATAATCTAAAGAAGCCCAAAGTTTATTTGGCTCTGAACTCATTTCAAACTCAAGAATTCCACCATTTATAATTTCAGAGTGATAAATGTAAGAACGATTAAATGACTCACCATTTAATAAAGCAGATTTGATGTACATATTGTCTTTAGATGCTCCATGAGCTATTATCTTAAATTGATTTCCGTTTTCAAGATTAATAATGGCTTTATTTAATCTAGGACTACCAATTGCATAATAATCTAATCCAGGTGTAACAGAATAAATTCCCATTGCACTTAAAACGTACCAAGAGGACATTTGACCACAATCTTCATTACCAGACAATCCATCTGGAGTATTACTATACATTTCTGATAATATCTGTGCCACACGTTCTTGTGACTTCCATGGTTTGTTAATATAATTATAGAGATAAGCCATATGATGTGAAGGTTCATTTCCATGTGCATATTGACCAATTAAACCTGTAATATCAACCTGATGTCTTCCAACGGCTTTAGAAGAAGTCGTAAAGAGTTCATCAAGCTTTACTTCAAGTTTATCTTTTCCTCCTAAATATTCATAAAAACCTTTAACATCTTGAGGGACATAGAATGAATATTGCCAAGAATTTGCTTCTGTGTAATTAAAATTTACTTCTGCAGGATTAAAGGGCTCAAACCAAGAATGATTCATCTTAGCACGCATAAAACCGGTATTAGGATCGAAAATGTTCTTATATGACTGAGCACGTTCTATAAAGCGCAAATAATCTTCTTCGTTACCAAGATCTTTTGCCATTTGTGCAATACACCAATCGTCATATGCATACTCTAATGTTTTAGAGACAGACTCAGGTTCATCATTAGCAGCAATAAATCCGTTCTTTTTATAAGAGTCCAATCCAAGCTGATTTTGGTCAGCAGAATGAAGCATAGCTTTATAAGCAGTTTCTATATCGAAATCAACAATTCCCTTTTTAAATGCATCAACAATCACAGGAATTGAATGGTAGCCAATCATACAACCTGTATAGGTTCCAGCTAATTCCCAAATTGGTAATTGCCCTCCAAGCTTATATTGATTAATAAATGTATGAATAAAATCAAGTGTACGTTCTTGATCAATTATTGTAAATAATGGATGGGTAGCACGATAGGTGTCCCAAAGTGAAAAAACCGTATAATTATTAAAATCAATATTGTTATGTGTTTTTAAATCAGTACCTCTATATGAACCATCTACATCAGAAAAAATATTAGGGGCAATACAGGAATGATATAAAGCTGTATAAAAGATGTATTTTGATTCTTCGTCAGCTTGAATCTCAATTTTTGACAACTCTTTATTCCATGAAGCTTCAGCTTCATTTCTAGTTTTGCTAAAATTCCAATGTGGGATTTCGTTCTCTAAATTATTTTTTGCAGACGCTACACTTACAGCTGAAATACCAACTTTTACTAGAATTTGTTCACCTTCTTCAGTATCAAATTCAAAGGATGCTTTAAGAGATTTATCATTTAATTTATTCTCATAAATAGGAATATCATTTTGAGCAATGGTAGCCTTATTAAATTCCTTAGAAAATTGAGCTACAAAGTAAATATATTGGTCTGTTGCCCATTCATTTGACCTACGAAAACCTGTTACTTCATTTTTCGAGCTTATATGAATTTCACTCTCTATAACTTCATCTCTATGTTCTAAATCCAAAATAATATTAGCATTATTACTTTTAGGGAAAGTATACTGATGAAACCCCACTCTTTTAGAAGCTGTAAGTTCAACATTAATATCATAATCCTCTAAATAAACTTGGTAATATCCAGCATGTGCAGATTCATTGTCATGAGAAAACTTGGACGAATAACCTGCATTTCCATCAGCACCATTATTATACAGAACTTCACCTAATGTAGGAGAAAATAAAACATCACCATAATCTGAAACTCCTGTGCCACTAAGATGTGTATGTGAAAAGCCATAAATTATTGAATCACTATAATGATATCCACCACAACCGTCCCAACCTTCTAGTCGTGAATCAGGACTCAACTGCACCATACCAAAAGGAACAGTTGCACCAGGAAAAGTATGACCATGACCACCTGTGCCTACAAAAGGATTTACATAATTAAAAAGGTCCTTACTGTTATTACAAGATGAAAACAGACCTAAAATTATAATAAATGAATATAAAATCTTCATGAGAATTATTTAGATGAGCGAATCTACAAAATGTTATACATCAATTTACTCATAAGTGTCAATAATACTGTAAAATGATATGGAATTAATATCAAACTCATCGATTAGATTTTCATTAAAAAACCTAATTCGTTTAGATTCATGAGCTGGTAAGTCAAAATAATTAAATTCAAATCTACCCTCATATGTAGATTCAATCATTAGATCTTTAACAAACACATCACTTAATATTTCAAGGTTAAATCCTAAACTATCCTCATAAATTTTGCAAGTAATGTTTGTTGATTGCAAATCCATGTGTTTAGTTTTTACAAAATGATGAATCTTTCTAAATTTAACTTCATCACCTATCATCATTTTAATGTCAAGATATGATCTATTTTCAATGCTATCTTTTAATAAAAAATCATTTAATGAAAATGCTTTTAATAATGCACTAGAGTCAGCATAAAATTTAGTAGAAACGATCACATTATCAAGATGATTTCCATAATAATCAATATGGTCAAATAAAATATTACATTCACTACCAATATTAGAATCATTAACAATATAAACAAACAAAGAATCTTCTGATTGAACAGTAGATATTAAAATGTCTTGAAATGATGATTTAGCTGCGTAGTGAAGTGCTTTCCAATTGCCATAATAATCTCTACTTGACCATGATATTGAAGGCCAACAATCATTAAATTGCCAATATAAAGTTCCCATATTATATGGCTTAGCTCTTCGATGAGACTCTATTCCAATACATACACCTTCAGCTTGTATAATCTGAGACAAATAAACAAAACCTTTAAAGTCTTTAGGTTCATTAAAATCTCGTTGCATATACTCTTTAATAAGGTTGTTGCCTCTAGGGTGTTTTTGATGAGTATTAATAACCTCAGATCCTAGAAATAAATCTTCATCTATTGTAAACTTTGATATGGCATCCATTTCTAAAAAGGATTGAAATCCAAACTCACTCATAAAACGAGGCACTTTCAATTCAAAATTTTCGAAAGGTTCTGCATCATGCCAAATTCCCCAATAATGAGCATCTCCTACAAATTGATGCTTTGGATCACCACGGCCATATTTGGGTGAAGATTCCCAATAATCAGTATTCGTTAAAGAATCGACCAAATTTGGTAGTAGTTGTGTAAATAAATCTTGATAGTCTGCCCATATAGATTTTATTTCTTCATCACTTCTAGAAGACTGCCAGCCCCAACGATGCCAACCTTCAGAATTCTCATTGTTTCCACACCACAGGGCAATAGAAGGATGCTTTCTAAGTCTTTTGATTTGCTGAACAGCTTCCAACTTAACAGAATTCATAAAAGATGTATCTCCGGGGTACATAGCGCAAGCAAACATAAAGTCTTGCCAAACCAAAATCCCTAAACTATCACATAGATCATAAAAGTAATTATCTTCATAGATACCCCCACCCCAAACACGTAAAATATTCATGTTTGCATCAACAGCATCATATAATGCATCACGATAATGAGATGAATCAACACGGGTGTGAAAAAAGTCTAATGGTATATAATTTGATCCTTTAGCAAATACATCAATACCGTTTACCTGAAATTTAAAACCTTTACCCATCTCATCTTCTTGTTCAACTAAACGAATATTTCTAATTGAAAAAGAGCTATTTACCTCGTCTAAACATTGGCCTTCAGTAGATAATAATTTTAGATTTAAAGGATAAGTAAATTGTTCCCCATAGGCACGTGGCCACCATAAATTTGGATTTTCAATAGTAAAGTCAATAATTGTTTTTTTTGACTTAAGATGATATTTCTTTCCAAGAAAATCTAATGCGTAAAAATTAGAATCAAAATCAGACAGTTCTATCTCTAAGCGCATTTCAGCTTTAGTATCACTAATTGATAACGTGCTTATGTAGAAATCACTGATTTGAGCTGAATTATAAACTATTAATTTAACTTTCTCTGTAATCCCACATCCAATTAATCTAGGCCCCCAATCCCAACCAAAATGAAATTGTGGCTTTCGAACATAGACTCTCTCTTCACCTGGTAAATTAAAGGTGTTATTCTTTTGAAGTAATTTTGCTCTTTCAACAGTTGGCTGAAATACAAATCGAAGCTCATTAGATACTTTTAACAATGAATCTAGCTTAATATCATAACTGACAAAGAAATTGTCACATTTATGAATTAAAGAATCATTAAGAAAAACATCTGCATAAGTATCTATTCCAGAAAAAATTAAGTGAATACTTTTATTTTCAATAAAATCCTGATCAAGATTGAACTCAGCCTTATACTCCCATTGCTTATCTTCAATCCACTGTAATTTATTTTCATTTGCTCTATAGAAAGGGTCATCTATAAGGTTATTCGAATATAAATCTAAATGAACACTACCAGGAACTATAGCAGGAAACCATTGTTGCCCTTGTTCTCGAAACTCCCAATTATTAATAAAGATTTCAACTTTATCATTTTTTTGTTTTAAACAAGATGTTAAAAATAAAGTTAAGAATATGAAATAACTATAAGTTTTCATTTTCACGGACATAGGCTACAAATTGATTCAATTTTTGTAAATCGACTCCAATATAATCAAATGAAGAAATATTCGGACTTGCTGTCATCGATAGATTAGCTTGATATTCCATTTTTGATTTTACATTCATTTTAGAAGAAAGATGAATATTTTTAAATCCTGCATCAATAAACTTCTTTACATTATGAATATTGACGCCAGAACCCGGAATAAGTTCAACTCGGCTATTAGCTAGTTTTAAAAGATGAACTAAATTATCAAAACCAAGATCAACATTTATAGCACCTCCAGAGCTAAGAATTCTCGAACAACCAGTATCTATAATATCTTCAAGAGATTTACAATAGTCAACTGACATATCAAATGCACGATGAAAAGTAACCGGAAGTGGTCTTGCTAACTCAACAAGTATAGAAGTTCTTTTTTTATCAACTGTACCATCAGGATTAAGAATTCCTAATACAATTCCATTAACACCATTTTGTTTAAACCATGAAATTTCAGATTTCATCATTTGAAATTCAATATCTGAATAACAAAAGTCTCCTCCTCTAGGCCTAACCATTGTAACAATTTCATTATTAAATAAAGAACGAATATGAAGGAACAAATTAGCTGTTGGACTAAGTCCACCCTCTAAATAATTTGAACACAACTCAATTCTAATACTTTCGTCTAGAGTAGATAGTCCCGTTGCTGAAAAACAACACAACTCAATATTAAATTTACTTTTATTCACAGAGTGAAATATTTAGTTTAAACTAAATTTAAAGGGATTTTTAGTGTGACTTTAGTACCAGAGAGTTCAGGATTAGTATTTTCCACACGAATAATTTTCATACTAAACTCCTCGTTATATATTTTTTGCATAATAGAAAGACGGTCGTTTGTGATTTTTATACCAAGACTTTTATGTGTTGATTTATTTATCATACTTGAATCAATACCAACGCCATTATCAAATACAATAATAGTGAGTATATCATCATTTTTCATAAATTCAATAACTAATTCTCCAACGCCAGCCTGAGGCGCAATACCGTGCCAAATAGCATTTTCAACAAATGGTTGAAGTATCATAGATGGAATATGAACTAACTTATCATTAATATTGGGATCAACGTGTAATTTATACTTAAATTTTTCATCAAAACGTAATTTCTCTAGTGAGAGATAAAGTTCTATATATTCAAGTTCATTATAAATACTAATAAATTTTTCTTTATTAATTTCCAAATTCATTCTAATTAACTTCGCAAAACGTCCAAGATTTATTTGAGCATTTCTTGAGTCATTTGATGTAAGGTAAAATTGAATAGAGTTTAATACATTAAAAATAAAATGCGGATTCATCA
This sequence comes from Bacteroidetes bacterium MED-G21, assembly GCA_002457305.1. GTDB lineage: Bacteria > Bacteroidota > Bacteroidia > Flavobacteriales > UBA7430 > MED-G21. The sequence goes on from NTKG01000019.1 coordinate 17,717, forward strand.
TAGACTGTAAAGCCCTTTGTTCTAAAGATTTTACTTTATAATTTTGTTTTAATTCAATGATTCTATTATTATTAAGATTATTAGAAACAAAAGGGAAAAAAAATACGATTAATATTAATATCATAGAATATATCAACATGTCATAAATTATTGTTGAATTTATAGTAAACATATCTGTTTTATGTAAATAGACATATTTAGTATTAGTCCTATAAAACAGATTTAAAATGTTAATATGATGAAAACTCATATCATATAAGAACATTAATATAAATTGAAGTATATTATTAAATACCATTGATTATGAATTAATTGCATCAAAAAATACAGACTGTCTCCTTCTTGAAACATTTAATTTTCGGCCATTATTAAGTACAATAGTTATCCCATTATTACGACTATATGAATGTATTTCATATTTATTTACAAGATAACTTTTGTGTATTCTAATAAATTGATCTTTAGAAAGAATATTATTAAACTCTTTTAATGTTTTGGTAATGACATGCTCATCATTGTTGATCATATGGATAATACAATAACTGTTTGAAGCTTCTAAAAAATTGATATCTGAAATATTTAGTAAACGGTAATCACCATTAACTAATACTGAAATACTAGAAATTTCATTTGAATTATTTTTTACTTGATTTAACAGCTCTTCAAGTTCAATATTTTTTTGTTCAATACATTTAAAATTATAATCATCAACAGCCTTACTCACAGAAGTTTTCAACTCTTCAAAATTTATGGGCTTTAAAATATAATCTAATGCACTTTCTTTAATTGCATTAAGAGCAAATTGATTGTATGCAGTAATAAATATTACAGAAAAATCTCTATTAGGAATACTATTTAAAAAATCAAAACCTGTTTCATTTGGCATTTCAATATCTAAAAAAACAAGATTAATTTCATTTAACTTCATTAAATCCCTTGCATCTGCGGCTGATGAACATTTGCCAACGATTTCTATTTCTGGGCAGTGCTCATTGATTAAAATTTCAAGAATGTCGCGACTAAATTTTTCATCATCTAAAATTAATGTCTTTAATTTCATTTAAATTAAACTATTAAATTAAGTATAAATATTTATTAAATATTATAAAATTAATAAAAACTATTTGTTGACTTAGCGTATTGTAAAAGCAAATCACAAGGAGAAAAACGATCACCATATAATTTTTTTAATCTTTCAAGTTCTTTCACAACATAATCAGAACCAACTTGATCTAAATAACGAAAAGGACCACCAGTAAATGGTCTGAATCCTATACCAAAAATAGCTCCTAAATCTCCATCTTGAGGACTTTCAATGATACCTTCTTGAAAACAGAGAACAGCTTCATTAACCATTAACAATGTTGTTCGTAGTTGAATATCTGATAAATCAAATTTGACTTTTAATGGCTTATCAAAAAACTCATAAACAGACTCATTGGCTTTACCTCGAATTTTCTTTCCCTTTTTATTATAGGCTAAAAAACCTTTTATATTTTTTCTACCTTTAAACCCAGCTTGATTCATTTTCAACAAACCTTCACTCATAACAGCTCCTTTACGGCGCTTAAACATTTCTGCAAGATCACCAGTCATAACATGAGCGCCAACATCAATTCCAACTTCATCCATTAATGCGAATGGTCCTACAGGGAAACCATAAGCTTTCATTGTGTTGTCAATCTCAATAATATCACCACCTTCTTCTAATAGCAGCATAGCTTCATTAAGATATGGAGCTAGAATTCTATTAACATAGAAGCCTGGGCCATTGTTTACAACAATATTTGTTTTACCCTGATTTAATCCTAAATCGTAACAAGTTGCAATTGTTCTATTTGATGTATGAGCTGTTCTAACAATTTCTAATAATGGCATTTTTGAAACAGGTGAGAAATAATGTAAACCAATAACATTTTCAGGATGTTTGGCATATTTACCAATTTCTTCAATAGAAAGGGCTGAGGTATTTGTAGCAAAAATGAAATCATCATTTGTATATTGTTCAACTTCAGCAAGTATCTTCTGTTTCATTTCCATATCTTCAAAAACAGCTTCTACTAAAACATCAATTTTATCAAAATCACTATAATCTACTTGTCCTCTAACTGCCGTAATTGCATTTTTAGCCTCTAGTTTAGTTAAAGATTTACGTTTTACTTGTTTACTTAAATTTTTCCAAAGGTGTTTTTTAGCTGTTTGAATGGTGTTAGCATTAACATCTTTCATAACAATATCAATGCCTTTATTTAAAGAAACTTCAGCTATTCCTGAACCCATAAACCCAGCACCTAAAATGCCTAAAGTATTGAGTTTACCAATATCTGATGACCAGGGATTTTTCTTTTTAGCAGTCATTGCAAAGAAAAGGTTTCGTAACTCTTTAGAAACAGAACCTATCATCAATTCCTCAAATTTTATAACTTCAGCTTCATAACCCTGTTTTTGACCCTGCTTTAACCCAGTCTCTACACAATTTAAAATCTCTAATGGAGCAGGATAATTCCCTAATGTTTGACGCATTACTTTTTTACGGGCTTCTTTATATACAATTGAACGGCCAATTGAAGTAGAATCTAGGAACTTATTAAGAAAAGACACTTTACGTTTTCTCCTTAAAGTATTATTAACTAATGATAATGCTAGGTTTTTAGAAGCAATCTTTAATTTAGAGTGATGAACAAGCTCATCAATTAGGCCGATTTTTTTTGCTTTACGAGCAAAAATATTTTTCCCCGTTAGCATCATATCTAAACTGGCTTGCAAACCAATTAGTCTTGGCAAACGTTGTGTACCTCCACCGCCAGGTAAAAGACCCAACTTAACTTCTGGAAGGGCAAATTTAGTACTTCTATGATTTGAAGCAATACGTGCACTACAAGCCAAAGGCAATTCGACACCCAAACCATAAGCTGTTCCATGTATTGCTGCGACAAATGGTTTGGGTGAATTCTCTAATCTTGAAAGTAAAAGATGACCTTTACGAGAAATAGGTTGAAAATCTCCAACTTCTTCAGCCTTAAAAGATTGAATATCTGCACCTGCAATAAAATCTTTCTTTGCTGAAATAAAAACAGCTGCCTTAATACTATCATCACTAATAATTTGATCTATAATCTGACCAAACACATCAATAAGTGAGGGAGAAACAATATTAACTTTTGAGTCTTTTTGATTTAAATAAAGAAATGCAACTCCATCACTAACTTCCTTTGTAAAATAATTATCTATCATCTTATGCTTCATATTTTTTAATAATCATGGCATGTCCATGAGCACCTGCAGCACATGCTGCAATAAGTGCATATTTACCTCCTTCTACATGTAATCGGTTAGATGCTGTAGTCAGTAAACGTGAACCAGTAGCACCAAATGGATGACCTATAGAAAGAGAGCCTCCCCATTTATTAACTTTACCTATATCTATTTTACCAACTGCCTTATCTCTACCTAATTTTTCTTTAGCAAAATCATCAGACTCTAAACATTTGATATTACTTAACACTTGACCTGCAAAAGCTTCATGTAATTCTATCACATCCATTTGATCTAAAGATAGTCCAGACTTATCTAGGACTTTAGAAATTGCATAAGCAGGGCCTAAAAGTAATTCATCTTCTAAATCCTGACCTGTGAATGCATAATCAATTATAATTGATTTCGGATTTAAACCCAACTCTTTAGCCTTAGATTCAGATGCAATTAAAGAAGCTGCTGCACCATCAGTTAAAAAAGATGAATTTGCTGCAGTTAAGGTGCCGTGCTTTTTATCAAAAGCGGCACGAAGACTTGCTAACTTTTCTCTTTTGGAATTTGGACGTATACCATTATCTGTTTTAATAACTTTAAACTTAGGTTCTAAAGATACCTCGCACATTTCATTTTTCAAATACCCTTTAGTTTCAGCAATACCTGCAAGTTGATGCGATCTAAGTGCAAAATCGTCTTGCTGATCTCTACTGATTTCATAACGAGCTGCCATTATATCACAATCTTGCCCCATGGTTCTTCCTGTTGTATATTCTGCAACAGCAGGACGAACTGGTATAAAATCAGAAGGACGTAAAGAGAAAATAAACTTTAATGAATCTCCTAAACCTTTAATTTTTTGAGCTGAAAACAACTTATTTCTCATTTTTTTAGGAAAACCTATGGGAGTGTCTGATGTGTTCTCTACCCCACCAGCAATAACAACATCTGCATTACCTACCGTTATTTCATTTATACCATTACAAATTGCTCTATTTGCAGAGATGCAAGCTTGTGTAACAGTTTGACAATGTACTTTATTTGGAATTCCAGACGCCAAAGCAGCTTCACGTGCTACATTGGAAGTCTTTACATTTGAAATAACTGTTCCCATTATAACTTGATCAACATAATTTGGATCAAGGCCTGTTTTTTGTAATAAACCTTTGATTGCAAACTGACCAAGCTCGTAAGACATCAAATTTAAATATTCAGTTCCTGATCTTAAAAATGGAGTTCTACAACCATCTATAAAAACAATTTTATTCTTTTCTAACATAAATAATACTCTTTTTTTTTCATTTATTTCACATTGCATTGTATTTTAGCCATATGGATGACTATGAAATATATGCAGAACAAATTATTGTACACAAAGTACGATCTGCTTGGTTCGAGATGTCTCGAATGTTTAATCAGGTTGCTAGTGCCTACAATATAACATTATCAGTAGGATTTACCCTCATTGCGATTTACGAAAAAGACGGCACACCTGTAACAAAAATAGCTCCTCGTATGGGTATGGAACCAAATAGTCTTTCTCGCATACTAAAATCTATAGAAAAAGACGGATTAATCGAACGTGTACCTGACTCTAAAGATAAACGAAAAGTACTCGTTAAACTTACTAAAAAGGGACAAAATATTCGGAAAATTTCCATAAAATCAGTTTTTAGACTTAATAATGCAATGCTCGAAGACTTTGACCCTATTAAAGTTAAACACTTTTACGAAATCATAAATTCAGTACCAAAATCAACCTCAAAAACACTGGATAAAATGCTAAAAGAAATAGAAGAGTAAACTAACTAATTGAATACCCATTATTCTCAATCAAATGCATTGCAATTGATCTTCTTATCTCTTTAATATTTATACTAAAATCAGGAACCATACTCTCAAGGCACTTCTTCATTAATTTATTTTCTATTCCAGTAGAATAAGAGTTAATAATTGTTCTTCCAGCTATTTTAACTTTTTCACAAGCATCGTAAATCTGAACTTCAAGTATTTTCATATAAAGCGGATGTTTATCTATATTATTAAGTTTTGCTTTTTCAACTCTTAAATATATAGACTCTAAAACAAATACTTCCGTTAAAATATCAGAAAGATTCATAATAATTTCTTGCTCTTCAATTAAGTCTTTTTTAAACTTATTACCTACACTACCTGTAAG
>NTKG01000002.1 GCA_002457305.1 Bacteroidetes bacterium MED-G21
CAACTCAGAATAAGAACATGCTAAAGTATCAGTACAACCCAAAACCTCATCATCATCACACACACCATCATCATCCGAATCGTTATCCACAATTGTTCCTGTTCCATCTGTTTCTCCTGAACAGGTTTCACATCCAACAGGCACAAGGCAATAAGCTGAGTCGGTAGCAGCAATATTAAAATTACATGCCAAAGAATCTTGACAACCAATTATCTCATCCTCATTACATATGCCATCATCATCAAGGTCATTATCAATCACAACCCAAGTTCCAAATTCTGTTTCCAAGCAAGAATCGCAACCAAATGCGAAAATACATAGTGAGTTATCTGAATCAGTGGTAGGATCTTCATCATAATTACACGCTAAAGAATCTGTACATCCAGAAATTTCAAACACATCACATACCCCATCATTATCTGAATCATCATAATAACAAGCCATTGGATTTACTGTTGTATCTGATCCAGAATTAATGTCAATAGGTGGATTTGTAGCCAATGGATTAAAATTACAAGCAGACTCATCCATACAACCAGCTATCTCATCAACTTCACATACACCATCATCATCTGTGTCTCCATCAACAATTAATCCATTTAGACAAACATCACATTCGTCTTGAATAAAAACACAAGAACCATCATCTGATGAGGCATCTGGGTTATAATTACAAGCCAAAGAATCAATGCAACCTAAATTTAAATTATAAGAACAACTAGATACAATATCAAACGAAGATAAATTGAGAATTCCATTTTGTGTAAAAACAAAACCATTGCCAGAAAGGTCTAAAGCAATAATTGGTGTTAAGTTATAAACATTATAACCATCAACTAATTTCATAATTAAAGTTTCTCCTGCTAAAGCTCCATCAATTTCAGGCGTAAAAGTATCATCTCCCCAAACTGCAACAGATTGTTGTCCATCAACTAGATAATCCGTAGCAACATAAGCTGATCCAAATACAAATCCTGAAGAATTTGTAATTGCGACATACACATCTTCACTTTCATATGAAAGATTTGCAATAAATGTTGGCGAAAGCAAAATAGTCATATTACTTCCTGTATTTTCTTCAAAAAAATTTGGAATATTGCACTGAGAGTGCACATTTTTTGAAAAAACAGTAAATACAAATAATAATATTAATAGTGGAAGGTTCAAAGTATTTTTTTGTTTCATAACTATTTAAAATTAATGGACATCAAATATATAATATTTACCGAATTAAACACATATTTTAATAGGATTCAGAATTAGATAAATAATAAAGAACATCTTCATTATTTGTTCTAACCTGGTAAGCTTTTCCAGGAAAAAGATTTCCAATAGCATTAAAATTCCAAGATGGAAGATAAGCAAGTCCTTCATAATCTTTAACAACTTCTAGGTTTCCATTGTTGTTTATAGATTCAAATACGGCATCTACTGGAGCATTCTCTATCCTCAAGTAAGCGACTAAATTCCAGCCTTCAGATAAATTTATTGGATTTTCTTCTGGAAGCATATAATCACCTTCAACTGTTAAAATAGTTGCATCTTGAGTCTTAATTTGGTACCCCTGACCTACTAACATATTACCTATTCCATTAAAATTCCAATTAGGTAAAAAAGCCATTCCTTCAAAATCTTTAACAAGAATTATTTCAGTATCCAAACTATTTAAAATAGTAGCGATATCCATATCATCTGCTAACATATAAGTAGAAAATAAACTCCATGATGCTGGCAAATTAATTTCTTGCTGTGTAATTAATTCTGGAGAAAAAACCGAAATATAACCAATATGAGGAACACAGTTAGAAGATGTAACAGTAACGGTTATCGGATTTAAAGAAGAAATCATATCAAAACTTATACTAGTAAGACCTTGGGAAATAATTTCTGTTGCTAAAATTTCCCCGTCTACTGTCAAAGTAACTACAGCTTCTTCTAATGAACAGAAAAGGTCAAAAGAAGAAGATGAAGAAATACTTGAATTATATGAGACTTCAATATTCTCAGGCACTTTAGTTCTTACCATTACAGAGGGGTCGCCAAAACAAGTCCAAGTATCTGTCATTTCATCACCACTGCTTCCATAAGTATCGTTCATTTTCATACAACCATTCATAGAAATACCACCAAAAGAACGAGATTGACTATTTTCACTCATCTCAGTAAGTATTAAATTCATATGATCTTGACCTTCCATTGGTGGTGACCATGACTGATTAATAGTCGACATTAAAGTAGCAATAGCACCTGTAGGTTTACCCGTTTCATGATGGGAAGCTCTCAACCAAGTTTCAGCAAAACAAGTGGCATCCGTAAAATCACCATTTACGCAAGCAACGGACCAAAAGAAAGGGTATACACCAGTATTGGTTAATTGATTAACATCACTAGAACTGTAACCTGAACTACTACATGAAAGACTTGATCCATGACCTGTATAATTAATAAGACCCATACCCTCTTGCAATAACACATGTAAATCAGGGGCATTTGGATTACCATCTGCATCTTCCCCGCCCTGACTGCCATCATAAAGCTCATAACCATTCGTATAAGTATAATCTAATAAGCCCTGACGAATATTTCTTAAATGTTGATAATCGTATTCACCATCATCCCCAGGACCCTCACTAGAACCAACTCCAACAGAATTAGAATAAGCTTGAGATATAACTGGTCTCTGCTCATATTCAATTACACGATTAACCTGAATCATTACTTGACTCTCATCTTCGGCAGAAAATCGACCAACCAATACCTCTGGATATGAATCATTACCTTCTATATACCCATAATAATTATCTGAATAGCCTGAGAGATTAGAATCTATGTAAGCTGGAATATGTTGATGATCGCCAACAAATAATAAATAAGTTAGGTTATGGCTATGATAATAATTTTCAATGTATGTTTTTAAAGCTTCTTGATTATTTCCAATACTAGCAATGTCTACAATTTCATTCGGAATTCCTTTTTGAGTTTTCCATGCCATAAAATCAGCCATCTGATCTACAAACTGATAATCTGCAATAATAAGCATACCTCCATTCTCATATTGCAAATTATTGTATTGAGATGCATCATAATTGATAAATAAATCTTCGTAAATCATTGCAAACTGAGAATCCATAGAAGATGGATATTCAATCGAAGACTGAAATTGAATTTCAAGTTCAAAAGAATTATATACTCTTAAAACCTTTGTAACCGGATTGTATTGCATGGGAAAAAACCAAAGAGCCTGACCATTAAAATCTCTAACTATATGAGGTTTTTGAGGATCATAAATTGAAGATGGGAAAAAAGCATCTTTGGAATAATGTTTTCCATAAGAGTATAAAACTTCAGACGGACTTATATTTCTAGTAAAATTTCCTTTAGATGGGGCAATATCAAGATTATAATCGGTGTAAGAAGACTTTATCAACTTAATTGAAGGAGATAATCCATCAGGGATGATATAAGAACATGCATATTTTGGTAAATCAGGTGCACCCTCTATTAAAATAGGTGAAGCACCTTTCATAACAGGAATAGCACTTAGACCCTCTGGCGTTTGAACTTCTTTAAATTCAAAACTCGGACTTTCAAACTTAATTGTTAAGGAATTATTAGAAGCAGAAATCAAAGATATCGGTGATTGACCTTTTGCATTAGTAATGAAGGACACAAAAAACAAAAATAAAACTCCAAAAATCAAATTAGATTTTTTCATAAGCACAAAGTTTAACCCAAAAAGTCTATTTAAAGAATTCACTTCAAATATAGTCAAAAACCATTCCACTAGGTAAATAAGCTAATTCTACTTTATAATCCTTAATTAATGAAATCAATACACACAAAAATGTATATTTGCAAATCGTGTTAAAATATGATGAAAAACAAATGATTAACATAACATTACCAGACGGAACAATAAAGAAATACCCTGAGGGTACTACAGCCATGCAAATTGCTGAAGAAATAAGTAGCGGTTTAGCTCGCAACGTATTAGCAGCGGAGATAAATGGAGAAGTTTGGGATGCAAATCGGATGATTTATCATGACTCAAACCTTAAACTCCTAACTTGGAAGGACGATAATGGAAAAATGGCCATGTGGCATTCATCTGCCCACCTAATGGCTGAAGCACTCGAGTCTCTTTACCCGGGAATTAAATTAGCTATTGGTCCACCAATAGAAAATGGGTTCTATTATGATATCGACTTCGGTGATCAGCACTTTTCCTCAGATCATTTTATAAAAGTCGAAAATAAAATGAAAGAATTAGCGCGTCAAAAAAACACTTTTGAACGTATAGAAATCTCTAAAAATGAAGCTATCTCTTATTTTCAACAAAAAGATGATCAATACAAAATAGAATTACTTGATGGATTAGAGGATGGCGAAATCACATTTTACAAACAAGGGGAATTTACCGACCTATGTAGAGGACCACATATTCCTCATACAGGACACATCAAAGCACTAAAATTGCTTAAAACTGCAGGGGCCTATTGGAGAGGAGATGAAAAAAATAAGCAGCTTACGAGAATTTACGGAATTAGCTTTCCAAAAAACAAAGAACTTACTGCTTATCTTGAAATGCTTGAAGAAGCAAAAAAAAGAGATCATCGAAGGTTAGGTAAAGAGATGGAGCTTTTCACTTTTTCACAAAAAGTAGGTCAAGGTCTGCCTTTATGGTTACCAAAAGGTGCTGCTTTAAGAGAGCGTTTGGAAAACTTCCTAAAAAAAGCACAATTCAAAGCTGGTTACGAACAAGTGATTACACCTCATATAGCAAATAAAGACCTATATGTTTGTTCCGGACACTATGATAAATACGGAGAAGATTCTTTCCAACCAATTAAAACTCCTAACGAAGGTGAAGAGTTTTTCTTAAGACCTATGAACTGCCCACACCACTGTGAAATTTACAAAAGCAAACCACGTTCGTACAAAGATCTTCCAGTTCGCTTTGCAGAATTTGGAACTGTATACCGATATGAACAAAGTGGTGAATTACATGGGCTTACGCGTGTCAGAGGTTTTACTCAAGATGATGCTCACCTTTTTGTGAGACCCGATCAGGTTCAAGAAGAATTTGAAAAAGTAATCGACTTAGTCCTTTATGTATTTAAGGCTTTAGGATTTGAAGATTTTACGGCTCAGGTTTCTTTGCGTGATAAAGAAAATAGAGAAAAATACATTGGTAGTGATTCAAATTGGGTACTGGCAGAAAATGCAATTATCGATTCTGCCGATAAAAAAGGCTTAAAAACTATTATAGAATATGGTGAAGCAGCCTTTTATGGTCCTAAACTTGACTTCATGGTGAAAGATGCCTTGGGTAGATCATGGCAATTGGGTACCATTCAGGTGGATTACAACTTACCTGAGCGTTTTGAACTCGAATATAAAGGTTCTGACAATAAAAAACATCGTCCGGTAATGATCCACAGAGCTCCATTTGGTTCTATGGAAAGGTTTGTTGCAGTTCTTCTAGAACACTGTGGAGGAAACTTCCCACTATGGTTAACTCCAGATCAAGTTTGCATACTTCCAATCAGCGATAAATACATGGATTATAGCAAAGAAGTTTTTAATTCGCTTAAAATTTCCGATATTCGCGCGGAGATTGACGACCGCAGTGAAAAAACAGGTAGAAAAATCCGTGATGCTGAAGTTCGTAAAATTCCTTTCATGCTAATCGTTGGAGAACGTGAAGAAGCTGAAAGAAAAATTTCTGTAAGAAGACACGGTGGAGAAGACCTTGGAAGTATGAACTTACAGGAATTTAAAAACCTTATAATTAAAGAGATTACAGAAAATATTAATGAATTTGTTGTTTAACTAAATATACAGGAGGAAAAGCCATAGCAATTAGAAGAAGAAGAAGAAGAGGTCCTGGTCGTGTCATTAGAGAAAATGCACACAACATTAACAGAGATATTAAAGCTCCTGAGGTAAGATTAACGCCAGGAGAAGGAGTTAAAGAAGGCATTTACCCTACGCGTAAAGCAATAGAATTAGCTGATGAACTAGGACTCGACTTGGTAGAAATTGCTTCTAAAGCAAATCCACCTGTTTGTCGCATTATTAACTACAACAAATTTTTGTATGAGCAAAAAATGCGTCAAAAAGAAATGAAATCCAAAGCTGCTAAAGTGGTAATAAAGGAAATTCGTTTTGGACCAAATACAGATGAACACGATTTTGACTTTAAACTTAAACATGCCAAGAAATTCTTGTCAGATGGAGCTAAACTTAAAGCATTCGTTTTTTTCAAAGGACGTTCAATCTTATATAAAGACAAGGGAGAAATATTATTACTTCGCTTTGCACAGGAATTGGAAGACTTCGGTAAAGTTGAACAATTACCTAAACTAGAAGGTAAACGAATGATTATGTTTATCAGCCCAAAAAAGAAATAAAAAACTCATATTTAGGAAATAAAGAGGAAAATCATGCCAAAAATGAAAACTAAATCCAGTGCTAAAAAGCGTTTTAAGCTTACAGGAACTGGTAAAATCAAGAGAAAACATGCTTTTAAAAGTCACATTCTTACCAAGAAAGGGACAAAACAAAAGCGCAATCTAACAAAAACAGGTTTGGTTCACGAATCAGACACTCCAAACATCAAACAACAATTGTGTATGTAATTCACAATTAGAGTTTATTAATTAACCCTGTACTTAGCCCCAAAGAGTTTGAAAATAAACCGCTAAGTATAAAAAAATTAAAAATTATGCCTAGATCAGTAAATCATGTTGCGTCTAAAGCACGCAGAAAAAAAGTAATAAAATTAGCCAAAGGTTATTTCGGAAGAAGAAAAAACGTTTGGACCGTAGCAAAAAATGCGGTTGAAAAAGGATTAACATACGCCTATAGAGACCGTAAAGTTAAGAAGAGAAACTTTAGAGCGTTATGGATTCAAAGAATCAATGCAGGCGCTCGTCAATACGGTATGTCATACTCACAATTTATGGGAGCAGTTCACAAAAACAACATCGAACTAAACAGAAAAGTTTTAGCTGATTTGGCAATGAACAACCCTGAAGCTTTTAAAGCAGTAGTTGATAAAGTAAAAAAGTAAATTTAAACTTTCCTAAATATTAAAAAAGGAGCCTAAAGGCTCCTTTTTTTATTATTGTAACTTCTTAATACGATCCATGCCTTGCCTTGATGGCATATACTTAACATCAAGCATTAAACTAGTTCTATAATCCGATTCAGACTTTACTAGATCGCCAACTAATTCATAGCAGTATGCCCTTCCAAAATAAGCCTCAACATAAGAATCATCAGCTACAATAGCCTGAGTAAAATAATTTATAGCAGTGTTGTAATTTTTTCTAAAAACTTCAATAACGGCTATATTATGCAAAGAGGTTTTATGATCTGATTTTAGGTCTATGGCACGTTCATAGGCTTGAACTGCTTCATCAAAAGCCTGAAATGACTGATAAAACATCCCCACCTTATAGTGAATATCATATCGGTAGGGTTGTAATCGAAGGGCTGCATTAAAATAATCTAAAGCCAATAAATCTCCTTTAGAAGTGTATAAAACACCCATCTGATCATAAGCATTAAATAAAGTTTGATCTTCATTAATTGCAGCTTGAATATATTTCATTGCTTTAATTGTGTCTTCCTCCATTAAAGCATAATTTCCAGTTAAAAAAAGTGCCATAGAATTTTTAGGGTCAGCAGCTAATATTTCATTTAATCGCTTTTGCCCTTTTTTCAATTCTCCAACTGCCAAATACATCTCTGCTAAATTAATACGGCAATCGAAATTGGCAGCATCTAGATTAGAACAATATTCCCAACAGTCTTTAGCACTTCTACTCTCTTGCATAGCATAATACAAAACACCCAGTTTTAGCCAATATTTTGCATTTGTAGAATCTAATTGCACAGCTCTTTTTAAATCAGAAGCCCCCATATCCAAATCTTCACTCTTCATATGCAAGGCAGCCCGATCAAAATACAAAGCAGCATTTAAAGTGTCATATGAAATAAGATCTGAGACGGAATCAATTTTATGAATCAAGGTTGAAGAAGCGTCTGATTCTAATGTAATATCTGAACTTAAATGATTAACATTAGAGTTTTGCTGACAAGATGAAAACAGAATACAAAAAATGAAATATAGATATGTTTTTTTCATTTGAAGATTTAAAAAACTTTATAATGTATATCAAGCTGTTTGAATTTGTTCTACAATTTTAGATTCAATCTCTTCAGCCAATTCTAAATTATCAAGTAACAAGCGTTTAACTGCATCACGCCCCTGACCTAATTTGGTATCACCATAACTAAACCATGAGCCACTCTTATTTACAACACCATATTCTACACCTAAATCAATCACCTCTCCTGATTTAGAAACACCTTCTCCATACATAATATCAAACTCGGCTTTACGGAACGGTGGTGCAACTTTATTTTTAACAACTTTAACACGGGTACGGTTACCTATGACTTGATCTCCATCTTTAAGTTGGGTACTTCTACGTATATCTAATCGAACAGATGCATAAAACTTAAGTGCATTTCCTCCAGTAGTCGTTTCAGGATTTCCAAACATTACACCAATTTTTTCACGCAATTGATTAATAAACATACATGTACAACCAGTTTTGGAAATGGAAGCAGTTAGTTTCCTAAGTGCTTGAGACATTAAACGAGCGTGTAATCCCATTTTAGAATCTCCCATCTCTCCCTCTATTTCACTTTTAGGCGTAAGAGCTGCTACAGAATCAATAACAATAATATCAACTGCTCCAGATCGAATTAAATTATCCGCAATTTCTAAAGCTTGCTCTCCAGAATCAGGTTGTGCTATAATTAGTTCATCGATATTTACACCTAAATTCTCTGCATAAAATCGATCAAATGCATGCTCGGCATCAATAAAAGCTGCAATTCCACCCGCTTTCTGAGCCTGAGCCATAGCGTGAATGGCTAAAGTTGTTTTACCAGAAGATTCAGGACCATAAATCTCAACAACTCTGCCTTTGGGGTAACCACCAATACCAAGAGCTAAGTCTAAACCTAACGAACCTGTGGGTATACAAGCAATATCTTCAGCTACTACATCACCCATTTTCATTACAGAACCTTTACCATATGTTTTTTCCAACTTGTCCATTGTAAGTTGAAGAGCCTTTAGCTTTGCTTCTCTTTCTTTTTCCATAATTTATATATTTATTTCTGTAACAAACCAACAAGTAATTTGAGACAACTTGTGTCACTAATTGTAAGATTCTAATATTTGATTGGTATGATCCTTAGTTTTTACTTTCGAAAAAACTTTTTCAATCACTCCATCTTCATCAATTACAAAAGTTGTCCTATGAACCCCGTCGTATTCTCTACCCATAAATTTTTTAGGACCCCAAACACCAAATGCTTTAATTACAGCTTTATCTTCATCAGCAATTAAGCTAAAAGGAAGATTATACTTATCAATAAACTTTTGATGACTCTTTGATGAATCAGGACTAACACCTAGTACAACAAAGCCTTTTTCTTGAAGTAAAGAATAATTCTCACCTAAATTACATGACTCAGCAGTACAACCAGGTGTCATATCCTTAGGATAGAAATAAAGAATAACTTTTTTACCTAAGAAATTAGATAAAGAAATTGATTGATCAAATTCATTTAAAGCAACAAAATCAGGAGCTTTATCTCCAACATTTAAACTTATCATAACAGTATATTTAGTTGTATAAAATTAAAAAAATGCCTCATTTGATATAATCAAATGAGGCAGTATTTATCAACAAAATAAAGCACTTAAACTTGTTAATTGTTTACAATTTTAAAAGGCTCTATTAATCTTGATTTTATAACGTTAACAGATTTTGCATAATCAAGAACAAACCTTAATGTTTTATCTGATGGTTTAGTTCTAATTTTAGCATCTTTATTTTTTCCGGAATCAGACAGTCCAGATCTGTCATCGAGTGTAGTTGTTTTCGCCATATAAATCCTTTTTATTTGTTTATATAACGACCTATTACTGATGTTTATTGTAAAACCCAATTGATATTATATTTTTCTTTAAGTTTTCTTAAATTAATTAGAGCATAACGCATTCTACCAAGTGCTGTATTAATACTTATACCACACTCCTCAGAAATTTCTTTAAAAGTCATTCCAGAATAATAACGCATCTGCACAACTTCTCTCTGCTCATCAGACAAGTAAGTAACTAAATCTTTGACTTCATTAAAAACCTGCATATTAATTACATCAGACTCTACACAATCAACCTCTTCACCCAAAGTATTAAAAATATCATACTCATCACTCGGTCGAATCATTTTAACTCTAGCCTCTCTTCGAAAATGGTCAATAACCATATTATGAGAAATTCGCATGACCCAAGAAATAAACTTCCCCTCTTCATTATATCGACCTTCACGAAGTTTATTAATAACCTTAATAAATACATCTTGAAAAATATCATTTGCCAGATCTACATCCTTAACTTTAGATATAATAAATCGAAAGATCTTGTCTTTGTGTCGAATAATTAAATGTTCAATAGATAAAGAATCACCTGATAAAAAAGCACTAACAAGTTGTTGATCAGAAAAATTTTGCGCACGCATAAGCTACCATTTAGGTTAAACATTAATAAAATGTAATAGGTAGAAATGCTTCTATAGGCAATAATATTTGGTTAGTAATTGTTCTGTAAATATACACATTTTCAATAATCATACCAAAACTTTAAATGTTAAGCTCAGTTAAATTTCATAATTTTGCGTTTTTGCAATACATAAAGTGTATATGAAAGAATTTGATAGGCTTGATTCGAAAGATCACATCCTTATAAAGGGAGCTAGACTTCACAATCTTAAAAATATTGATTTAGCAATTCCCCGCAATAAATTTGTTGTAATTACTGGACTTTCAGGCTCAGGTAAATCAAGCTTGGCTTTCGACACACTTTATGCTGAAGGACAAAGAAGATATGTAGAAAGCCTTTCTTCTTATGCACGTCAATTTTTAGGTAGATTAAACAAACCTAAAGTCGAAAGCATAAAAGGAATTTCTCCTGCCATTGCCATAGAACAGAAAGTAAACTCTAAGAATCCTCGCTCGACCGTTGGGACGAGTACTGAGATATACGATTACATAAAACTACTCTTTGCTAGAATTGGTAAAACCTATTCTCCAATTTCGGGAAAAGAAGTTAAAAAACATAGCATTCAAGATGTCGTAGACTTCATTTCAAAAAAAGATATAGGATCAAAATTCTACATTCTTGCACCAACTAATAATGATAAAAAAGATCAGAAACTCTATCTACAAATGCTCCTTCAACAAGGCTACCAAAGATTAAAATACGGAGATGACATATTACGAATTGAAGACATTTTAAATGAAGAAATGAATTTGAGTTCTGATTTCCATTTACTGATTGATCGTTTAAGTGTTAACAATAATATTAGTGAACGATTAGCTGATTCTATACAAACTGCTTTTCATGAAGGAAAAGGAGAATGTACGATAGAATTTTTCAATTCTAAGGATATTCAAACATTTAACAATCGTTTTGAATTAGATGGAATTAAATTTGAGCAACCAAGCATCCATCTTTTCACATTTAATAATCCTGTTGGAGCGTGTAAAACCTGTGAAGGCTTCGGTAACATCATGGGAATTGATCAAGATTTAGTGATCCCTAATACAGGACTATCTATTTATGAAGATGCCATTGCATGTTGGAGAGGAGAAAAGCTTAGTAAATATAAAGAAGACATCATTTTTAATGCTGAAAAATGGAATATTCCAATTCACAAACCTTATTTCAAGCTTTCGAAAAAACAAAAACACTTCTTATGGGAAGGAGATAAGGATTTTAAGGGAATCAATCCATTTTTCGCTCAACTAGAAAAGAAAAATTATAAGATTCAAAATCGCGTTTTATTATCTAGGTACAGAGGCAAAACAAAATGTCCAGAATGTGATGGAAAACGATTGCGAACGGAAGCTGAATTTGTGAAAATTGCTGGATATTCAATTTTCGACATCATAGACCTTCCAATAGACGAGCTTCGTAATATATTCGATAACTTAAAATTAAATAAACACGAAGCAAAAATAGCAAGTCGAATACTTACAGAAATTAAAAATCGTATTCAATTCTTAATGGATGTGGGTCTAAATTATTTAACTTTAAATCGACGATCTTCGTCACTATCAGGAGGAGAATCTCAACGAATAAACTTAGCAACTTCATTAGGAAGTAGTCTAGTTGGTTCTATGTACATTTTAGATGAACCAAGTATTGGACTTCACTCAAAAGATACAGAAAGACTCATAAAAATACTTCGTTCACTTAGAGATATAGGCAATACAGTGATTGTTGTTGAACATGATGAAGACATTATCAAAGCTGCGGACTTAGTTGTTGACATAGGACCTAAAGCTGGAATACATGGAGGGGAACTAATGTTTAGAGGAACTTTTAAAGAAATCGAAAAAGAAAAAGATAGTCTTACAGCACAGTATTTAAATGGTAATATAAATATCAAAATACCAAAAAAAAGAAACTTTACAAATACAATAGAAATTAACGGTGCTCGTCAGCATAATCTTAAAAATATTAATGTCAAAATACCTTTAAATGCACTAACGGTTGTCAGTGGAGTAAGTGGTTCTGGAAAAAGTAGTCTAATAAAAAATATATTATACCCAGCCTTAGTTAAAAAACTAGGTGGTTATGGTCCAAAAGCCGGTCAATTTGACTCCTTAACTGGAAATCTGAAAAATATTTCTGCTGTAGAATTTATAGATCAAAATCCGATTGGGAAATCGTCTCGATCTAACCCAGTAACTTACATTAAAGCATATGATGATATAAGAAATCTATACGCAAAACAATCACTATCAAGTGCAAGAGCTTATAAAGCAAAACACTTTTCCTTTAACACCGATGGCGGTCGTTGCGAACATTGTTCTGGAGAGGGCGAAGTAACTATAGAAATGCAATTCATGGCAAACGTTCATCTTGAATGTGAGCACTGCAAAGGCAAACGTTTTAAAGATGAAATTCTTGATGTAAAATTCCAAAATAAAAATATTGCCGATATTTTAAACATGACCATTAATGAATCCATTGAATTCTTCCAAAAAGCAGAACAAACAAAAATTTCAAAACGACTTGAACCACTTCAAGATGTTGGCCTGGGTTACATTCATTTAGGTCAATCATCATCTACATTAAGTGGCGGAGAGGCTCAAAGAGTAAAATTAGCTTCCTTTTTAGGAAAAGGAAAAAGAGAGGGACAACAGTTTTTTATTTTTGATGAGCCTACTACAGGCTTACATTTTCATGACATTAAAAAGCTATTAGAATCATTTAATGCACTCATCGAAAATGGACATACTATTTTAGTTATTGAGCACAACCAAGATGTCATTAAATGCGCCGATTGGCTAATTGACCTTGGAAAAGAAGGGGGAAATAAAGGAGGTGAACTTATCTTTCAAGGATTACCAGAAGACATTGTCAATTGTAAGAAAAGTGCCACAGGTCAATTTTTAAAAGAAAAGTTTAAACATTTAACTGCTAAACTGTAACTCAAACAATCTACTGTAATACCCTTTTTGTTCTAACAAATCTATATGTGTTCCTGATTCTACTATTCGACCTTGATCCATTACCAATATCTTATCCGCATTTTGAATGGTAGCTAATCGATGTGCTATAATAATCGAGGTTCTCCCATCTGTTAACTTACTAATTGACTGCTTAATCAAATCTTCTGTTTGAATATCTACTGATGAAGTAGCTTCATCTAAAATTAACACATTTGGATTACATACATAGGCACGTAAAAAGGCTATTAATTGTCGCTGACCTGCTGACAACATAACACCTCTTTCTCGCACATTATAATGATAAGCGCCAGGTAACTGCTCAATAAAATCTTCTAACCCTATAGCTTTAGCTGCATCACGAACCTCCTTAATAGAAATCTCTTTATCTAAAACGATATTTTTATAAATGGTATCTGAAAACAAAAACACATCCTGTAAGACCAGAGCTATATGACTTCTAAGCGATTGGATATTATACTGCATAATGTCTTTACCATCCAATAAAATGGTTCCTGAATCAACATTATAAAAACGTAAAATCAAATTAATAATGGAACTTTTACCAGCACCTGTTGCCCCAACCAACGCAATAGTTTGACCGGCTTGTACTTCGAAATTGATATCATTTAAAACAGGCTCTTCATCGATGTAAGAAAAATGAACTCGATCAAACTTTAAATGACCTTGAACCTCATGAATCATTAAATCCCCATCAGAATTTACAAACTCATTAGTATCTAACACTTTAAACACCCTATTAGATGCAACAATCCCCCTTTGTAAAACATTTATCCGGTCTGCTAAATGTCTAACAGGCCTAAATAGCATATTAATTAAAAGGATAAAAGCCATCATTAAACCTAATGTTACACCACCTTCTGATAACATATCCATTCCACTATACCAGACCATAGACCCTAATGCAATAGCACTCATAACTTCTATAACTGGAAGAAATATAGAAAAATGCCATATAGCCTTTATAGTAGCTGATCGAAAAGTAGCATTTGTCTTCTTAAAATTATCTAACTCTTGCGACTCTTGATTAAAAATTTGAACAATTTTCATTCCTGTAATATGCTCTTGCACAAACGTATTTAATTTAGAAATAGCTGATCTCTCATCTTCAAAAGCACTTTTCATTGCTCTCTGAAAATACTTGGTAGCCCATATAAGTAAAGGGAAAACCGATAAAGAAATTATGCTTAACATCACATTACTTGAAAACATCCATACTACAATGATGACAATCTTAAAAAGGTCGCTAAAAATAACCAAAACGCCATGTGAAAAAATTTCTGAAATGCTTTCAATATCAGAGACACATCGAGTTACCAATGCTCCAATAGGTGTATTATCAAAATATTTTAAACGAAAAGATAAAATCTTTTTATAAAGCTGCTCTCTAATATCCTTAATAACAGATTGACCAATCCAATTTGCTGCATACATAAAAAGAAACTGAAAAATAGATTCTAATAAAAGTAAACCAATCATTATGAGGGTATACTTCAATAACATTTCTGGATCCTTACCTATAATGAAATGATCAACTGTATATTCAATAATGATGGGTCTAGAAATAGAGAGCACCCCTAGAGAAATACTAAAAAAAATGCTTGCAAAAAAAATAAATTTGTACGGCTTTACAAAGCGCATAACTCTAGACAAGAGTTTAACATCAATAATATGTTCTTTTTTAACTGTTGCCATCCAACAATTCATTCGGATAATTAATACTCAAAAGATAAAGACCTTTTGCTGGAGCAGAAACACCAGCAGCACTTCGATCCATTTTAGCAACGATATCTTTAAACTCATTCACTGTTATTTTACCTTTCCCTACATCTACTAGTGTACCTACAATAGCTCTAACCATATTCCTTAGAAAACGATCTGCTTCAATCGAAAAGACCCATATATCACCTCTTTGCTCCCATACAGCTTTTCGCACATCACAAATATGTGTATTCACATCAGTATGCAACTTTGAAAAACTTGTAAAATCATTCACCTCAAGCAAAAACTCAGCAGCAACATTC
The DNA here is from genome assembly GCA_002457305.1 of Bacteroidetes bacterium MED-G21. GTDB lineage: Bacteria > Bacteroidota > Bacteroidia > Flavobacteriales > UBA7430 > MED-G21. Next base: position 15,654 of record NTKG01000002.1, read on the forward strand.
ATTACATGAAAATCTAATTTACTGTACATCAACCAAGTTGCATCTTTTAAAAAAGGATTTTTATGCTGACACAACCAATATTCATAAACTCTTGCTGTTGCATCAAAGCGAGCGTGAGCATTATCTGACACAAGAAAAATAGATTTAATATGAATCGCACCACAGAGATAAGAATTTAATCGATACTGTATGTTTTCACAATCTAATATTTGATCAGTATCAAAATGAGCATACATCTGTTTCGCATGAACTCCAGCATCTGTTCTTCCTGCGCCTAAAACACAAATCTCTTCTTTTAATAACATTGAGAGACCTTTATTAACTCTTTCTTGAACAGTTACAGCATTGGGCTGAACTTGCCATCCATGAAAATCTGTTCCCTTATATGCTAAACTGATAAAATACCTCATTAAGCTCTATTTTCAACAAAAATAAACGAAAGAGTTGAATGATGAATACTGAATACATTAAATTGCATACTCAAATTTTAATTTAAAATTAAATAGTCTTTTAAATACGCTTGTAAAACTAAAATGACACGAATTGGACTACTATCAGATACCCACTCTTTTTTAGACCCTGCTGTACTTAAACATTTTAAAAAATGTAATGAAATATGGCACGCTGGAGATATAGGTGATGTATCGGTTTTAGATCAGCTTAAAGCATTTAAACCTACTAGAGCTGTTTATGGCAACATCGATTCGCACATTATTAGAAAAGAGTGCCCACTTCACCAACGTTTTACATGTGAAGATGTTGATGTATGGATTACGCATATAGGTGGATACCCTAAGCGATATAGCCCTTCTATTCGCAAAGAAATAATAACAAATCCTCCTAAACTTTTTATTAGTGGACACTCCCATATTCTTAAAGTGATGTACGACAAACAACTATCCTTACTTCACATGAACCCTGGCGCCGCTGGGAAAAACGGGTTCCATAAGGTCAGAACCATACTAAGATTTACAATTGATGGTAAAGAAATAAAAGACTTAGAAGTTATTGAGTTGGATAAGCGCTAACGAATTCGATCTACAGATCGAACTAAATCGTCATCCTTTTTAACACCTCTATAGGCCATGATTAGTGCTATTAACGCAAATGCCATAAGAAATAACAAGGAGTTATTTAAAACAACCTCAAATTTATTAAACAGCATAAATAATCGAACTCCAATAATCATTTCAATTAAAACCGTTAATCGGATTAATTTCATTTGAAACTTGCGATTCTTGAACATGAACAAGCCTAATAAAGAAAATATAGCCCCGACAATTGTTAAAATAAACATCTTTGTATCATCTTGAGCCATAAACAAGGTCTCATTCAAAGTATAGACAGGGACTTTAAACGAGATTAAAGTCATGGAAATCGCAGCTACCAAGAAGTATATGGATTGGATTCTTTGTATCATCATCAATATTTTAAGCAAAAATAAGAAGAATGACCATATAATATGAAATTGGAAACATAAAAATATTGTAAAAATTGATAAAATTCACATATTAAAAACAAGTATTTTATCTAAAAAAACAACTATAAAAAATATTATTCGTATTATTGTAGCTCAATCTTATTTGTAAAGAGAATAAAATCCACAAAATTTATTTCTACTAAGGTAAAAGCCTTCTTTTACTTCATCTTATACAAAATATTCCGAAATCTATGTATGACATATTAGAACTCAAAAGTAAATTACTTACTGATTTACAAGATATTGCTAAAAACTTGAGTGTCCCTAAATACAGATCACTTAAAAAAATGGACTTGATTTATCAAATTCTAGACGTTCAAGCCATAAATCCCAAAGCCACAAAAGAAAACAAAATAAATTCAAATATATCCCCATCAAAAAGCAAAACCAATCCCAATCAAAATATCAAGCCTGATAAACCTATGGAGGCATTAAATAAAAGCAAGCAAAACTCATCGAATTTAAGCAATGAAAAAACGGGTCATAATGAAACACTTAAACCTAAAGAAAGAGTGATGAGACCAAGAAGAAAAAATGAAACTCAATTAGAAAGAATTAAAAAGGCTCAAAATAAAGATTCGGACACAATTGAACAAAATCAAACAAAAAAAGCTGTTGAAACAACCGATACTACTCAAAAGAGTATACATCAAGAAAAGCACCATAAAGTAAACGAGAAACAACAAAGAAATCGTCAAAACCATCAACGCAACCAACACAACCGAAGAAACGAAAACAAGCCAAGTGTTGAATTTGAATTTGAAGGCATTATTACAAGTGAGGGTGTCCTTGAAATCATGTCTGATGGCTACGGATTCTTAAGATCTTCAGACTATAACTACTTAAGCTCACCAGATGATATTTATGTTTCTCATTCTCAAATTAAACTTTTTGGATTAAAAACAGGTGATACTGTAAGAGGTGAAGTTCGCCCTCCAAAAGAAGGTGAAAAATATTTCCCACTCACAAAAATTGAAAATATCAATGGAAGAGATCCTGGCTATGTAAGAGATCGTGTATCTTTTGAACACCTTACCCCATTATTTCCTGATGAAAAATTTAATATTGCAGAAAATAAAGCTGGTACGGCAGCCCGCATTATTGACTTATTCTCTCCTATTGGTAAAGGACAACGTGGATTAATTGTAGCACAACCAAAAACGGGTAAAACAGTACTATTAAAAGAAGTCGCAAATTCAATTGCTAAAAATCACCCAGAAGTATACATGATTGTACTGCTTATTGACGAAAGACCTGAAGAGGTTACCGATATGGCTCGTACTGTTAATGCTGAAGTCGTTTCATCAACCTTTGATGAACCTGCAGACAGACATGTAAAAGTTGCCAATATCGTTCTTGAAAAAGCCAAAAGAATGGTTGAATGTGGTCATGATGTAGTCATTTTATTAGATTCTATTACACGTTTAGCACGTGCATACAACACAGTCTCTCCAGCTTCAGGTAAAGTACTTTCTGGAGGTATTGACGCCAATGCCTTACATAAACCAAAACGATTCTTTGGTGCGGCCCGGAATATTGAAAATGGAGGATCTTTAACTATTATTGCTACAGCTCTTGTTGACACAGGATCTAAAATGGATGAAGTGATCTTTGAAGAATTTAAAGGTACAGGTAACATGGAAATGCAATTGGATAGAAAGATTTCCAACAAACGTATTTACCCTGCTATTGACTTGGTTAACTCAAGTACTCGAAGAGAAGATTTATTAATGGGTAAAGAAGAATTACAACGCATGTGGATCATGAGAAAGCATCTTGCTGATATGACTCCATTAGAAGCTATGGAATTCCTTAAAGACCGTATACAACGTACAGATAACAATGCTGAATTCCTTGTTTCGATGAATGGATAAGATATAAATTTAGTAGTTAAAAAAAGCCCACAAGTTATCGTGGGCTTTTTTTTATAATATAATAATCACTTATCCATGACATTTCTTATACTTCTTTCCACTTCCACAAGGACAAGGCTCATTTCTACCTACCTTTTTTTCTGTTCTTACTGGCTGAGCCTTTACTTGTTGAGCTTGTCTTGGAACATTTGGATTTGATGCACCTTGAGACATTTGAGTTCTAGATGCAGTTAATCCTGACACAGATCTTTGTGGTGCTTTCGCTTGTCTCACCTCTTTTGGATCTCTAATTGGAAGATTGGCTTTATAAAGGAATGATGAAATATCCGTATTTAGCTTCTCCAACATGGATTTAAATAAATTGAAAGATTCAAATTTATAGATCAATAAAGGGTCTTTTTGTTCATAAACGGCATTTTGAACAGATTGCTTCAAGTCATCCATTTCTCTCAAATGAACCTTCCATGCTTCATCAATAATAGCAAGAGTAACATTCTTCTCAAAAGAATTAATGAGTGATCTCCCCTCGGTATTGTATGCTTCCTCTAAATTAGTGACCACCTGCATAACTTTGGTTCCGTCGGTAAATGGTACAACTATATTCTCATAATTGGAATTAGCATCTTCATAAACACCTTTAATTACCGGATATGCGGTCTGTGCAATACGATCCATCTTAATGGTATAAGACCTAATACTTTCCTCATAAAGAGCCTGAGTTATATCTTCTGCTTTTCCTTTAGAAAATGCTTCCTCATCAAATGGGCAATCCATTGAAAATGAACGTAGTACATCCAACTTAAAAGCTTCAAAATCCTTCATCTCTAGATGCACATCAACTAAAAGCTGACAGGTATCAAAACACATATTTGTAATATCTACTGACAAACGCTCCCCGTCCAAAGCATGACGACGACGCTTATAGACAACCTCACGTTGGGAATTCATGACATCATCATACTCTAATAAACGCTTACGCACACCAAAGTTATTTTCTTCAACTTTTTTCTGAGCACGTTCAATAGATTTCGAAATCATAGAATGTTGTATTACTTCCCCTTCCTCTAATCCCATACGATCCATTAGCTTAGCAATTCGTTCCGAACCAAACAATCGCATCAACTTGTCATCTAAAGAAACAAAGAATTGAGATGAACCCACATCCCCCTGACGACCCGCACGACCTCTTAGCTGGCGGTCTACACGTCGAGAATCGTGACGTTCTGTACCTACAATAGCCAAACCACCAGCAGCTTTAGTCTCATCACTCAACTTGATGTCAGTACCTCTACCAGCCATATTCGTTGCAATAGTAACCTTTCCTGGATTTCCTGCATCAGCAACAATACTTGCTTCTTGTTGGTGTTTTTTCGCGTTTAAAACACTATGCTGAACGCCTCTAATCTGAAGAATACGAGATAATTTTTCTGAAATATCTACTGACGTTGTACCCACAAGCACAGGACGACCCGATTTAGAAAGGGCTACCACCTCTTCAACTACAGCATTAAACTTCTCACGCTGTGTTTTATATACTTTATCTTCTTGATCAGCACGAGCAATAGGACGGTTCGTAGGAATAACAATAACATCCAATTCGTAAATATCCCAAAGCTCTCCCGCTTCTGTTTCGGCTGTACCTGTCATACCCGAGAGTTTATTGTACATACGAAAATAGTTTTGAAGCGTTACCGTAGCGTGGGTTTGTGTAGCTGCTTCAATTTTAACGTTTTCCTTTGCTTCAATAGCCTGGTGAAGTCCATCAGAATAACGACGTCCGTCCATGATACGACCAGTTTGCTCATCAACAATTTTCACCTTGTTGTCCATCACCACATAATCCACCTCCTTTTCAAATAAAGCATAAGCTTTAAGAAGTTGATTCATGGTATGAATACGCTCACTTTTCACAGCAAAATCTCGCATTAAAACTTCCTTCTCTTCCATTACATCTTCACCAGCTTTTGCTTTTTCCTCAAGCTTGGCCATCTCAGTACCAACATCTGGGAGAATGTAAAAATTCTCTTCAGACACATTTTTTGAAATCAAATCTATTCCCTTATCAGTAAGTTCAATGGAATTATTTTTCTCTTCAATCGTAAAATATAAATCATCATCGATAATGTACATTTCTTTAGACTGATCTTGCATGTAGTGATTCTCGGTCTTTTGAAGTAACATTTTCACACCTTCTTCGGCTAAGAACTTAATCATTGCATTGTTCTTTGGAAGACCTCTGTATGCTCTAAGTAATTTCTTCCCAGCTTCATCATTCTCTCCTGCAGCAAATAATTTTTTAGCTTCAGACAACTCAGATGTCACAAATTTTCTCTGCGTATCATAAAGTAATTGTATCTGGGGTTTCAACTCATTAAATTCATGCTCATCACCTTTTGGAACAGGACCCGAAATGATCAATGGTGTACGGGCATCATCAATCAATACAGAATCTACCTCATCAACAATCGCATAATTATGCTCGCGCTGAACCAAATTTTCTGGCGAACGCGCCATGTTATCTCTTAAGTAATCAAAACCAAACTCGTTATTCGTTCCAAACGTAATATCCTTTCTATATGCAGCTCTTCGAGCCTCAGAATTTGGTTGATGCTTATCAATACAATCAACAGTTAAACCATGGAATTGGTATAAAGGCCCCATCCACTCAGAGTCACGTTTTGCCAAATAATCATTTACAGTTACCACGTGCACACCTCTTCCTGTCAAAGCATTTAGATATACAGGAAGTGTAGCAACCAGAGTTTTACCTTCACCTGTTTGCATTTCAGCAACCTTTCCATCATGCAACACAGAACCACCTATCAATTGCACATCATAATGCACCATATTCCATATTTGCTCCGCTCCAAATGCCAACCATTTATTCGACCAAATAGCCTGATCGCCATCTATGGTTACAAAATCGAATTCTGACGCTAAATCTTTATCAAAATCTTGAGCAGTAACTTTAAGTTCTTTGTTTTGTGCCAAACGACGAGAAGTTTCTTTTACAACTGCAAAAGCTTCTGGTAAAATATCAAGCAAAACTACTTCAGATCTATCATAGGCTTGTTTCTTAAGCTCATCTATCTTTTTATAAGAAGCTTCTTTTTTTGTTATTTCAATCTCATCCTTATCAAGAGCAGTTTGTATTTTTGCTATTTCTATATTTTGTTCAGAAACTGCTTCATTAATCTTATTTTGAAACTCAGAAGTTTTTGCTCTAAGACCGTCATCAGATAATGATTCTATCGAAGGACTTACTTTTTGAACCTTATCAATAATAGGTTTTAAGACCTTGAGATCTCTCCCAGACTTTGTTCCAAAAAAACTTCCTAATATATTTTTTATGATACTCATTTTATGATTTTTTCAATCGATAACAAATGTAAATAAAAAGCATGTATGTATAACTTTGTAAACACTTTTTATCTAAGCAAATTCAAGACCAAAACTTCTAACATGACAATAAGTCTACATCGGAGTTTTACACACTTGGTATCTCAAACACTTACATTTCGAATAAATAGAGAGGAATAGATAATTATTTCTAGTAAATAGTGATTATAAAAAAACTAAAAAATAGGGGAGATTAATATTCTTCTTCGTTCCATAGAAAATCTTCTTCAGTAGGATAATCGGGCCAAATCTCTTCGATTGACTCGTATGTATCACCCTCATCTTCTATTGCCTGAAGATTCTCAACTACCTCTAGAGGCGCACCAGTTCGAATTGAATAATCAATCAACTCATCTTTTGTTGCCGGCCAAGGCGCATCACTTAAATAGGATGCTAATTCCAAAGTCCAATACATAATTTTCTTGTTCTATTTTTTGCAAATATAATTTTTTTCACAAACTATGCAAATCTTTCTCAACTATCTCTTTCTCAACTTTTTTCAGGCACCCAAGGTGTTTCTTTTACATTAAGAATTTTCGTGAGATGTCTAGAAAAAACAAAAAGATAATCAGACAATCTGTTCAAATATTGAATCACAACTTTTTCAACCTTATTTATTTCAGAAAGCTCAACACAAATTCGTTCTGCACGTCTGCAAATACAACGAGAAATATGACAATAAGACACCGTTGAATGCCCTCCAGGTAATACAAATGTTTTTATAGGATCGAGTGATTCTTCCATCTTATCTATAGATGCCTCTAAAAAATCTATATCCTCTAAAGTAATTGAAGGCAATCTTTTTTTAGACGCTTCATTCTCTGTTGCTAAAAGTGCACCAAGTGTAAACAATCTATCTTGAATGCGAATCAGTTCAAGATTCCTAGACTCATCTGGTGACAAATCACCTAATAAACCAATATACGAATTCAATTCATCTACAGTACCGTATGCATGAATTCTCAGACTTCCTTTAGAAACTCTTGAACCTCCAAAAAGTGAAGTTTCACCTTGGTCTCCTGTTTTTGTATAAACTTTCATCTAATCATATTAATTTTACGATATTTTCATTATTAAGGTCAGACTCTACCAAACCATCTCTTAAGCGTAATATACGATGAGCATACGAGGCAACTTCCTCTTCATGAGTAACTACAATAAGTGTATTACCCATTTCATGTATCTCTTCAAAAAGACGCATAATATCTAAGGATGTTTTGGAATCTAAATTTCCAGTAGGCTCATCTGCTAAAATAATAGACGGATCATTTACCAGAGCTCTAGCTACTGCTACACGCTGTCTTTGCCCTCCGGAAAGCTGATTTGGACGGTGATCCATACGATCGCCCAATCCTACTTTTTCAAGTACATCTACGGCTTTTATTTTACGATCTTCAGAATTATACCCCGCATATACTAATGGCAGAGAAACATTCTCTAATGCTGTAAGACGAGGCAATAGATTAAAGGTCTGAAAAATAAATCCGATTTCTTTATTTCGAATTTCAGCCAAGTCATCATCCTTTAGCGAACTAACATCTGTTCCATTTAAATTATAAGCTCCTCCTGTAGGTGTATCTAAACAACCTAAAAGATTCATTAAAGTAGACTTCCCACTTCCAGATGGGCCCATCATGGCAAGATATTCATTCTTCATAACAGAAACATCAACACCTTTGAGGGCTTTTACAATTTCTGAGCCTACAGCAAACTCTCTCTTTAATCCTTTTATTTCAATAATCTTATCGGCCATAAATTTCACATTATTAGGAACTTTAAAAATACATTCAACGCATCTTTACTACGAAGTGTTGTTTTGATATTTTTTTATCAACTAGCAATATACCAAATTGAAATAAGTCTATTGAGATTGAAATATCTTTTAAGGAACATAATTCCTTCCAAATATTATCCTTCAGTTCATTTTGATGTGGGTTTTTGATAATCACACATTTATAATTTAATATAATATCTTTTGTAAAAGCATCAATTTCTTCAAGATAAATTAAATCTGCAAGATGACCTTCACTTAACGAAACACCTACCCCCTCAAAAACATTTAATTCTTGATTTGAAAAATGACATAAAGAAGATACAGAAAGACTCTTTTGATTACTTGGAACAGCTAAAGCCAGTGAAGCAGGGAAATTTTCCGACGCAACAAAAATCGAATTTGGCTTATAAAAAGCCACCCAACGGTATAAAAACAAAGCATCAACCTCAGAAATAAACTTCGTGTATGCAGAAAGTATTCCGCGGAATTGCTTAAAAAAATAAAACTCCTTTTTTGCCGCAATTACTTCATTATAAAAGTCAAATAGAAAAGGGGAATGTAAACCATGTGCATTTACAGCCCTTAAATGGTAATTTAAATAAGTCTTTATTTTAAAAAAAAGATGGGCTATCATTATAAAATCATCACATTAATTCTGCCAGTTCCATCCAGCGATCAGTTTTCTCAGAAATCTCGTCATCAATTTCTTTGATACGCTTTCCCAATTCTTTCATTTTTTCGGGATTGAGATCAGGATCGTTAAATCGCGATCCAATAGATGTTTTTTCCTGTTCCAAGGCATCAATTACCGACTCAATAGTATCGTATTCTTTCTTCTCATTATAAGTAAGTTTACGTTTCCCCTTAGTAACTTTATCTTTAACAACTTTATCTTTTGGCTTCGTTTGCTTAAGCTTATCAGCTTGAGAAATATGGGATCTATAATCTGTATAATTCCCAGGAAAATCTCTCACCTGACCTTCACCTTCAAAAATAAACAAATGATCTACCAAACGATCCATAAAATAACGATCGTGAGAAACGGTGATCATACAGCCTTCAAACTCATCCAAAAAATCCTCCAATACTTTTAGCGTTATAAGATCTAAATCATTCGTAGGTTCATCTAAGATTAAAAAATTTGGGTTTTTCATCAAAATAGTAAGCAAATACAAACGTTTTTTTTCTCCACCACTCAAGACCGAAACATGCTTCCATTGCGCATCCTTAGAAAACAGAAAACGTTCCAATAATTGTGCTGCGGTCATCTTACGCCCGCCTACCAATGGAATGTACTCAGCAATATCACGTACAATTTCTATCACACGTTTGCCCTCATCCATCTTCATACCTTTTTGAGTGTAATAGCCTATCTCAACTGTATCGCCAACCACAATTTTACCTGCATCAATAGATTCAGTTCCCGTAAGCATGTTCAATACTGTTGTCTTACCTACACCATTCTTACCTACAATACCAACACGATCACGCTTTTTAAATGTATACGTAAATTGGTCAAGGATTTTTAGATCACCATAAGCTTTTGACACCTTGTGCAATTCTAAAATTTTAGACCCTAAACGTGTCATCTGAACTTCAAGTTGAATTTTATCGTTTTTAATTTTCTTTTTTGCAGATTTCTCTACATCATAAAAACTTTCAATACGTGCTTTAGATTTTGTACCACGTGCTTTAGGTTGTCTTCGCATCCATTCGAGCTCTTTAGAGTACAAATTCTTTGCTTTATCAATATTCGTTTGCAATATAGCCTGACGTTCTTCTTTCTTTTCTAAATAATAAGTATAATTCCCTTTGTATCGGTAGAGGTCTCCTTCTTCCAATTCCAATATCTCATTACATATAGCATCTAAAAAATAACGGTCGTGAGTAACTATAAAAAGCGTTATTTGTTCTTTAGATAAATACTCCTGCAACCACTCTATCATCTCAAGATCTAAGTGGTTGGTTGGTTCATCAAGGATTAGAAAATCAGGCTGATCAATTAAAATTTTTGCAAGAGAAAGTCTTTTTCTTTGCCCACCCGAAAGTATCGAAACCTCTTGTTGTAGATCATCAAGTTTTAGCTTGGATAAAATAGTTTTTACTTTCACCTCATAATCCCAAGCTTCCATTCGATCCATTTGATCAAATGCTTTTTGAAATACCTTCGTATCATCTGGGTTTAACAAGGCTGCCTCATACGCTCGAATAGCCAAAAGCATAGGGTTTTCAGACTCATAAATTGCCTCAAATACCGTTTTCGCATTTCCAAAATCGGATTCTTGTTTTAAAAATGCTACTTGAATTCCTTTTCTGTAAACAATCTCTCCAGTATCGGGAGGCTCCATACCAGCCAAAGCTCTTAGTATAGTCGTTTTACCCGTACCATTTCGCGCCACTAAGGCAACTTTCTGACCTTGATCAACCCCAAATTTTAAGCCCTTAAATAGAGTTTGAACACCATATGATTTGCCTAAATCTTGTACCGATAAATAGTTCATTCAGATGAAATCTTAGTAGTAAGAATCCTTTAACAAGTAATTGCCCACATAATCAGCAACACCTTCCTCCAAAGTGTGGAAGGATTTATTGTAGCCAATACTTTTCAACTTAGACATATTTGCCTCTGTAAAGTATTGATATTTATCACGAATATCGGCCGGTATATCAATAAAACTAATCTCTTCTTTCACATTCACCCCCTTAAAAGTTGCTCTGGCTAAATCTAGGAAAGTACGTGCTTTTCCAGTACCTAGATTGTACAAGCCCGAATCTTTACGGTGGTGTAAAAAGAAATACAAAACGTCTACCACATCTTTTACATAAACGAAATCGCGTAACTGCATTCCATCTTTAAACTTAGGATTATGCGATCGGAATAATTTCATTGCTCCCGATTCACTAACTTGTTTAAAAGTATGGTAGACTACCGAGGCCATTCTGATTTTGTGGTATTCATTAGGTCCATAAACATTAAAGAATTTTATTCCGGCCCAAAAATAAGGTTTACGCTCCTGTGCCAATGCCCATTTGTCAAAATCGTTTTTGGAATCTCCATAAGGATTTAATGGTGAAAGCTTGTCAACTACTTCGTGAGTATCTTCATAACCTTGCTCTCCCAAACCATAGGTAGCTGCAGAAGAAGCGTACAATAGAGGAATCCCATAGTCGATACATGCATGCCACATTTGTTTGGTGTAGTTCAAATTAAGCTTATCAAAAACCGCGACATCAAATTCACTGGTATCAGTTCTTGCGCCTATATGAAAGATAAATTGAACCAAATTTTCATTTTCCTCTAACCAATCAAAAAAATCATCCCTATGTAATTTTTCAGAATAGATTTTCCCTTCAAGGTTTTTATTTTTATCAGCTCTTGAGAAGTCATCTACAACAACAATATCCTTAAAATCCTCCTGGTTTAACTTAGAAACCATACAAGAACCTATAAAACCTGCTGCACCTGTAACTACAATCATAATTTTTTGTTCATCAATTCAAATGCCTTTTCTGCTTCTTCAACAGGCATCTGGCATACTTTGTTTTCGCAAACAAAGATACGTGTTTGTCCTTTGCTGTAACGATTTTCAAGTAATGGAAGTTTACTCTCCTTAATTGAACCACAAAGCATCTTATTTGGAATATATATAGTATTTAATTCTACCGACTTTTGCTGAGCAGATTTTCCTACAATCGCCACCTCATAAAATGGATAAAGCTGATTGATTAATAGGTTCAACCAATTGGAATATCCCGAAGGATAACTTTTAACATCACCTATCACATTATTAAGCATCTGAACAGCTTTATCTTTATAATCTTCCCGACCATAATGATGCGATAAAACAAACAAATTATTTGCCATTACAGAATTTGAGGCAGGAATTACATTATCATTCACTTCCATTTTTCGAGCAATAAGCGCAGGGTCTTCATCCGAAGTAAAAAAGAACATTCCAGACTCATCATCGTAGAAATGCTCTATAGAATAAGTCATTAACGCATCAGCTTCTTTCAACCATTTCACATCAAAAGTGGCTTCATATAATTTTAAAAAAGCATCAACAATAAAAGCGTAATCTTCCAAATAAGCGTTAATTGTTGAACGCCCTTTCTTATAGGAATGATTTAATCCGCCATCCTTTCTTAATTGTTTTTTTACAATGAATTTAGCATTCTCTAGAGCTACATCTAAAAAATGTTTCTCCCCAAAAGTTAAATAAGCATCTACATAACCTTTTAACATCAAACCATTCCATGAGGTGAGTGTTTTATCATCCAATCCCGGACGAATTCTCTTATCGCGTGCCACCATCAAGACCTTTTGACAATCAGCGATTATTGCCTGAAGATCTTCTGGTGAAATGCTTTGCTTTTCAGCAATTGTTTTATCATCTTCATCGCGCACCAAAATATAATTTTCATGCTCCCAATAGCCTTTTCGATTTACATTGTAATAGTCTGCAAAAAGCGCATAATTATCACCTAACAAAGACATCAACTCCTCTTTCTTCCATACATAAAATTTCCCCTCTTCCCCATCGCTGTCGGCATCTAAAGCAGAATAAAAAGCACCTTCATCAGAACGCAACTCACGTTCAATAAAATCTAATGTTCCATATACCAGATTCTTATAATCTACATCCTGAAACTTTTGGTAAGCTTCACAGTACAAGCTTACGATCTGTCCATTGTCATAAAGCATCTTCTCAAAATGTGGCACTTTCCATAGCTTATCTGTTGAATAACGCGTAATACCTCCACCCAAATGGTCATAAATACCTCCATAAGCAATCTTATCTAATGTTAATTTCACATGATCCAATACCGTCTGATTGGCACTTAAATGTGCGTAACGCAATAAAAACTGATAATTATTTGGAATAGGAAACTTAGGTGATCTATTCGGTCCACCTTCTTTATTATCAAAATTTTTAGCCCAGGCATCCAGAACTTCTGAGAGTTGTGATTTTTTAAAATTGGGTGCTTGCTCATTTAATTCTACCAACTCACTTTGTTGAATCCCCTGAGTTAATCGTTCGGCATACTCAAAAACTTTTTCAGGATTTTGCTCATAAAAATCTGCAATGGTATTTATTTGTTCTATCCATTGATCTGTCCTAAAATATGTTCCGCCCCAAACAGGTCTTCCATCTGGAAGAACTATACAATTTAATGGCCATCCACCTCTACCGCTCATCAGTTGTACGGCATTCATATATATCTGATCTACATCAGGACGTTCTTCTCTGTCTACTTTGATGTTAATGTATCTCTCATTCATCACTTTAGAAGCAGAATCATCTTCAAAACTTTCATGTTCCATAACATGACACCAATGACAAGCAGAATAGCCAACACTCACAATTACCATTTTATTCTCTGCTTTGGCTTTTGCAAATGCTTCTTCACCCCAAGGATACCAATCTACAGGGTTATGCGCGTGCTGTAATAAGTACGGTGAGGTTTCGTCTACTAATCTATTGGTATGTGCATGCTCCATTGGATGTTTTTCTTGTGACTGAACGCAAGAACTCGATAAAGTCATTGCTAACAAAACGAACAAAAGTTTTCTCATTATTATCTCTTATAGCTCGCAAGATAGAAAAATAACATGCCACATGATCAAGTATATGAAACTGATGCTAATCTTCTATACAAACAAGGCTATATTTGATGGTTTTATTAATTTATTATTCACCATAAAATCACACATATGTTGTATGGCGGCTTTTCCTTTTTCTCCAAGAGAAAGACTGTAATGATTCACATACAGATGAATATGCTTTTGCATTACTGTTTCATCCATTTCCTGAGCGTATTCTTTTATAAAAGCTAAACTCTCTGACGGATTTTCAAAAGCAAATTCTAAGCTCTTTTTAATGAGTCTTTGTACTTTTTCTTGTAATTCGGGTTCTAGTTTTCTTTTAATTGCTATACCTCCCAGAGGAATAGGCATTCCTGTGTTTTGCTCCCAGTGTTCTCCCAAATCTTTAACCTTTTCAAAACCTCTGACAGCATAAGTAAAACGGTTTTCGTGTATAATCAATCCTGCAGAAACTTCTTTAGTTTTTACTGCTGATTCAATATCCGAGAAAATTATTTCCTTTTTATTTTGCAACTCAGGGTAAGCATAATTCAACAGAAAATTTGCAGTGGTATATTTTCCAGGAATGGCAATTAGATCATTATCCTTAGGATTTAAAGCGCACTGATCTTTTATTAGTAAAGGCCCGCAATTACTCCCTAAAGCAGAACCTGAATCCATCATTATATATTCATCTAAAACATAAAAAAAAGCATGGTAACTCAATTTTGTGATATCCAACTCACCATTTAATGCCATTTGATTCAGTTCTTCAACATCGGCCATACGGACCTCAAAATCTAATCCTTCGGTATCAATTTTACCATGAATCAATGCATCAAAAATAAATGTGTCATTTGGACAAGGTGAAAAACCAAGAGTCAATTTCTTCATGATTAAATCAATTTCAAAATTTCAGTATTCAAACTTTGTATCGCCAATGAAATATCCCATGAAGCTCTATTTCTTCTTTCCACATAATTGGAAATAGCTCGAATTTGAAGGCAAGGTATCTTAGCTATTTTACAAGCATAAAAAAACGCCGCTCCCTCCATGCTTTCTATCTGCGGTTTGAACCGTTCAATAGTCTTTACGATTCGCTCTTCAGAGCCATGAACCTTATTTACTGTTATCGATTTCACTTTTGGGTAAGTCAAATTCCAAACCTCCTGTTCATTACTTAAAACCCCAGACTGAAAAGGAAATTCATCCGTCTCAATGAGTTGCAAATCCAACAGGGATAAAAAATTTGCGCCGTCTTCAGCGCCCATTTCAGGAAACTGATCTTCAACAACCTCTACTACAGATCCTAGAGGAATGTCTTTATCAAACGAACCAGCAATTCCTGAATTGATCACTCTATCATATTTATGAAAAGCTAATACACGACCCAAATAAAAAGAAGTTGCCACCATCCCTACACCGGTACACAATAAGTCAAATTCTTTAGAACCTAACCTGTAAGTATTCAATTTATCATCAATCTGATTGATTTTTTCAGCCTTGTCCAAAAGAGGCTTTAGCTCTAAATATGTTGACGATACAACAAGTGTTTTCATATTCTCAAAGATACATTGAAAAAAGTTTGAAAATAATATTAAATACCAAAATATATATAATGTAAATTAATTTATTATGGACTTTAGAAACCATATAATTTAACCAATTCGTTATATTTGTCAACTAATTACAATAATAATGATTTACATTACTCGAAGAGAAAGATTTAGTTCCACTCATAGACTTTACAGAGCTGATTGGGATGACCAAAAAAACATGGAAATTTTTGGTCCTTGTTCTAATGAAAATGGACATGGACATAATTTTGAATTATTTGTTACAATTAAGGGAAAAGTAAACCCAGATAATGGCTTTGTTATGAATCTTAAAGCGTTGAGTCCAATAATAAAGGATAAAGTAATTGATAAACTAGATCATAAAAACATAAATTTAGACGTAGATTTTATGAAAAACAAAATACCTTCTACTGAAAATTTAGTTTTAGGAATTTGGAATCAATTACAAAGACCCGTAGCAGAACATGGTGCTAGCCTTCATTGTATAAAGGTTTATGAAACAGAAAATAATTTTGTAGAATATTTCGGAGAATAATATGGGCTATCTAAAAATCGAGCATTACGATGATGAGTGTACCAAATCACTTTCATCTAACTATAAAGAGGTGATAGAGAATCTTGGTGAAGATCCAAATCGAGAAGGTTTATTAAAAACACCTGAGCGCGTTGCAAAAGCCATGCAATTCTTAACACAGGGTTACGATCAAAATCCACAAGAGATTCTAAAATCAGCTATGTTTGCTGAGAAATACGATGAAATGGTCATTGTAAAAGACATCGAAGTGTATTCACTTTGCGAACATCACATGCTACCTTTCTTTGGAAAATGTCATATTGCTTACATACCTAATGGACATATTGTAGGTTTAAGTAAATTTCCTCGAATGGTAGATGCATTTTCCAGAAGATTACAAGTTCAGGAGCGACTAACAGATCAAATACGTGATTGTCTTCATGAAACTTTAAAACCGAAAGGGGTAGCCGTTTGCGTCGAAGCGCAACACTTATGCATGCAAATGCGAGGGGTTCAAAAACAAAACTCAATAACTACCACCTCTGCTTTTTCAGGGGCATTTATGGAGGAAGACATTTCTCGTCAAGAATTTATGAGTTTGGTGAAGGGATTAACTAGGTAGTATAAAATTTAGCAGAATACAAGATATGAAAGCATACGTTTTCCCAGGTCAGGGAGCTCAATTCATAGGGATGGGTAAAGACTTATATGATGCTTCTGAAGAAGCAAAAATATTATTCGAAAAAGCTAATGATATATTAGGGTTTCGCATCACCGATATCATGTTCGAAGGTGAGGCTGAAGAATTAAAGCAGACCAAGGTTACTCAACCAGCCATTTTCTTACACTCTACAATTTTGGCCAAATTATTAGATCATCATTTTCAACCCGAAATGGTTGCTGGTCATTCTTTGGGTGAAATTTCTGCATTAACTGCTGCAGGTGTTTTGGCTTTTGAAGATGGATTGAAACTGGTTTCCAAAAGAGCACTTGCCATGCAGGCTGCCTGTGAAGCAGAACCCTCTTCTATGGCTGCTATATTAGGTTTAGAAAATGAAGTTGTTGAAAGTATTTGCGAAAAAGTTGAGGGTATTGTGGTGGCAGCAAACTACAATTGTCCTGGACAATTAGTTATTTCAGGTACTGTTGATGCAATTAATGATGCTTGTGAACTTTTAAAAGAAGCCGGAGCTCGACGAGCTCTTGTTCTTCCTGTAGGTGGTGCATTTCATTCTCCACTAATGGAGCCTGCGCGTGCTGAATTAGCAAAAGCTATTGAGGCCACAACATTTAACACACCAATTTGTCCGGTATATCAAAATGTTACTGCCTCTCCAGTTACAGATCCAAATGAAATTAAGGAAAATCTTGTAGCCCAGTTAACAGCTCCAGTGCGCTGGACACAAACCATGAATCAAATGATAGCTGATGGTGTTTCTGGATTTACTGAAGTAGGTCCGGGAAAAGTTCTTCAGGGGCTGGTTAAAAAAGTAGACCGTCAAATGCCTACTGAATCAGCAGAATTAAGATAAATTAATTCCATATTGGTTTTCATAATACAATTTATAAGCGCCAGATGTAATATGCTCTAGCCATTCTGAATTTTCTAAATACCAATCAATGGTTTTTGAAAGGCCTTCTTTAAAATCTACAGTGGGTTGCCATTTTAACTCATTGCATAATTTACTTGCATCAATGGCATATCGCTTATCATGTCCTGGACGGTCTTTCACATAAGTAATCAATCGCGCTGAAGATCCTTTTTCTCTTCCAAGTTTTTCATCCATCAATTCACATAAAACATGGATTAAATCAATATTAGTCCATTCATTTAACCCTCCAACATTGTATGTTTCACCTTCTTTACCATTATTAAAAATAGCATCTATAGCAATCGCATGATCAATAACATAGAGCCAATCACGGGTATATTGTCCATTTCCATATACCGGCAAAGCTTTTTCCCCAACAATATTATTAATAAATAAAGGGATTAACTTCTCTGGAAACTGATTCGGGCCATAATTATTTGAACAGTTAGAGATTACAAAAGGCAATCCATATGTATTACCGTAAGCTCTTACAAAATGATCGGAACTCGCTTTTGAAGAGGAATAAGGGGACCTAGGATCATAAGATGTGGTTTCCGTAAACAAACCAGTTTCTCCAAGAGATCCATATACCTCATCCGTTGAAACATGATAAAACAACTTTCCCTCGTAATTTTTTTGCCATGTCTCTTTCGCTGCATTCAACAAATTAACTGTACCCAACACATTGGTTTGTATAAATGCCAATGGGTCTTTGATAGAACGATCTACGTGAGACTCAGCAGCCAAATGTATAACACCGTCAATTTTATAGTCTTCAAAAATAGACATTACTAGAACTGCATCACATATATCTCCCTTTATAAAGGTATAATTCGCAGCAGACTCAATATCTTTTATATTTTCAAGATTTCCGGCATAAGTAAGCGCATCCAAATTAAAAAAATGAGAATTTGGATATTTTAAAACCATCAATCTTAAAACATGTGAACCAATAAAACCAGCGGCTCCTGTAATGAGTATATTCTTATTTGAATGCATAAAAAAGCAACTTATAATGAGCTAAAATAATCATAAAGTGACGAGAAATAAATATTTAAGATCTAATATTTAAAGTTTAATTCTATTTATTATCAATTCAATTTACTAATATCAAATAAACTTTTCAAAAAATAATTACATATATCTTAGCACATAATTTTATCAACCAGTTAAAATTTATAAATAATTTAATACGAGATAAAAGTTAAGAAAACACAAAACATCTCTAAAAAGTTATGTAAACTAGTAGGAATAAATTTCAAAAAACTTGAAGACATGTTTAAAATAGTTCATCCTCTTAAACAAATCATACTAAACCTATTAATTAAGACTCAACATATTCAAACTGAAACCAACTATAAATATAAATTTAGAAAATGTATTACAATAACACTCTTATTGATTTTTACCAACACACTTGCACAAGAGAATGATCTTTCTAAACTTCACAAAATAGAACTACAAAACAGTATTCGTTTAAATTTTACAACTGTTGACATGCCTAATAATGTCTTCCCAAATTTAGAAGACAAAATGGGATTAATGAGCCTAGACTATAACATTTTCATAAATGAATGGTTTTATATAGGTAGTGGCATGAAAGCAGCTTTAACAGGAGATCAAGGAGGGCTATTTACATTAGGTATTGAAACAGGTATCTCTAAGAAGTTATACCGAGATCTTTATTTCGACACTAATATTTATTTTGGTGGTGGTGGCGGTTATCGTTATTTAGTAAATGACGGTGGCCTAATAAACCCTAACATTGGAATAAAACTCAAAAACAAAAACTATTCTATTGGCTTGCAATACAGTTATGTGAATTTTTATTCAGGAGAAATTAACAGTAATTCAATATCATTTTTTGCTGAAGTTCCGATAACATTAAGTATGGCTAATTACAGAGAAGGACTTAAAACATTCATAGTTAAAGATGATGAGTCGGGTAACCCATGGAACACACCAGCTAAAAAAACCGCACAACAAATTCGATTTGATTTCCTATCACCTATTGGTAATTCTATAAGAGACAATGGTCTCCCAATAGAAGAAACTTTATATGCAATAGGTTTTGAATATCAAAAATATGTTAATAAACAAATGTACGCTTTTGTGCATACTGATGCTATATACAAAGGTCTAAGGGCTGGATTTATGGACCTATTTTTTGGCTTGGGAAGAAATTTAACTGAAGACAAGCTCTTCAATTTATTCTGCAAATTAGGGATAGGAGCAGCAGGAGGTCGTATAGCTCCGGAAGGAGGGTTAATGATTTACCCAAGTGCAGGAATGGACATCAAAATATCCAAATCATTTTTACTAAGTACTCATGGAGGTTTATATCATGCGCTTGACGGAGACCTGCAAGCATATACTAAAGGTTTTGGGATTAAATACGTTGGATTAAATGGCGGAATTCATTTTGACAAGGGCAATTTTTACAAACAATACAAAACAAAAGGAATTCGAGTAACAGCAGAAAACCAAACTTACTTTGATGTACTCAAAACTGATGCACCAAAAGCAACGCTACAAATGCTTGCTCTAAAACTTAACTATGATTTATTAAAACACATTTACACAACATCAGAAGCAAGCTTTGCCTACGATGGGGAATCAGGTGGCTATGCTCATGGGTTAATTGGATTTGGTGTAAAATCACCCACATTCTTAAAAGGAAAATTAGAAATCTTTTCAGAAATATCTGGGGGAGCAGCTGGTGGTGCAGGAATAGATACTGGCGAAGGTATTGTTATCAGACCCTTAATAGGCATGAGTTACTTTCTTACAGATACTTTTGCACTATCGGCCTCAAGAGGTAGAATAATTGCTCAATTCGGAAATATAGACTCAACTAACATTAACATAGGTGTCAATTTTCGTTTATCCATCTTGAATGCAATCTTTTAGAAATTATTCAGTATACAATTAAGAATTTCAAATCAATAAAAAATTTATCAGTGTTAATGTAAAACACTCATTGACAAGATTATTCTTCTAATTCTTCGTAGCGATCAATCTCTCTTTGGTAAAAATCATCTGCTTCTGCCAAAAGCTTACTGATCGCAGTTGTTAACTCAGCCTCATCATCAGTACCTAATAACTCTGGCAAATCATCATCTAACCACTTCACATCGTCTGTATCCAAGTTTAAGATAAATCGAGGTGACTCAGTGTGAATAATAAATACTGAATCTTGGCATTCTGTGTTGTCTCCAACTAAAAATTTAGGTATTTCCATATTTTTTATTTTCCTGAAAATGATTTTACTGTTTCTTTATCAATCGTATCTGAAGATAGAATAATTAACCTTTCAATAACATTTCTGAGTTCTCTTATATTACCTGACCAGTTATAAGCTATTAAAACTTTTAATGCATCATCAGTAAAGCTCTTCTTAGAAATTCCATGTTCCTTACAAATCTCTCTATTAAAATGCTCAATTAAAATTGGAATATCATCTTTCCTTTCATCTAAAGACGGATTATTAATTAAAATAACACCTAGTCGATGATACAAATCTTCACGAAATCTACCCTCTTTAATTTCATGTTGTAAATCTTTATTTGTAGCTGCTAGCACTCGAACATTAACTTTAATTTCTTTATCACTTCCAACTCTAGAAATTTTATGTTCCTGAAGCGCTCTAAGCACTTTAGCTTGAGCTTTAAGGCTCATATCTCCTACTTCATCTAAAAATAATGTCCCACCATTAGCCGTTTCAAATTTACCTTTTCGTTGTTTTATGGCAGAGGTAAAAGCACCTTTTTCATGGCCAAAAAGTTCAGACTCTATTAGTTCCGAGGGGATTGCCGCACAATTTACTTCAATCATTGGAGCATTACTACGATCACTTTTTTGATGAATAGCATGAGCTATTAATTCTTTTCCGGAGCCATTAGCACCTATAATCAATACACGTGCATCTGTTGGAGCAACAAGCTCAATCATTTCATGAATTTTTTGAAGCTCCGGAGAGTTTCCAACCATTTCATATTTCTTACTTACCTTTTTCCTTAATACTTTATTTTGAACAACTAAGTTATTTCTATCAAGTCCTATTCTAATGGTATGAAGAAGTCGATTTAAATCTGGCGGTTTTGAAATATAATCAAAAGCACCTTTTTTAATGGATTCCACAGCAGTGTCAAGATCTCCATGACCTGAAATCATAACTATGGGAAGGTCTGGTTGAATAGCTATTGCTTTTTCCAACAACTCCATCCCATCCATTTTTGGCATCTTTATGTCACAAAGAACCAAATCATAAGTATTTTGAGTAAGCATTTTAAAACCATCCAAACCATTTTCAGCAGTATCTACTTCATGGCTCTTGTCTTCTTCAATTAAAATATTCGAAAGTACATTTCGAATTGCCTTTTCGTCTTCTATAATGAGGATTTTTGCCATTCTTGTGGTTTTCTTATTAATGTATCTATAAGCCCTTCCTTTAACGCATACCTAGAAAGTTGAAGTTCATGGATGGCTAGATTGTTCAAAATATAGTTAATAATAATGATGGAAACAACTATCATATCAGCTCGCATAGGAGTTAAGCCCTTCATATTTAGCCGTTCTTCTAGAGTGGAACCATATATAATTCGCTGAATCTCATTGTAATCATGCATGTGAAAATTAAAATAAGAGTCCTTTTTCCAAACACCACAATCACCTTTTCTACATGAAATCATTTCTGCCAATGTATCAAAGGAGCCTGAAGAACCTATAAGGCCATCTATTTCATATGTTTCACACATCTCAAGCAAATCTTGTAATGAATTACTAAGGTGGGAATCGATTGCATTAAAATCATCCAATTCAATAGGATCCTTGGGCTTAAATAGTTCTAACAACCTAGCCGCACCTAGCTGGTAACTTTTTTTCCAAAAAATTTGACTTTCATTTGCAATAATAAATTCTGTACTCCCTCCACCAATATCTATAATTAATTTTGGGATTCCATTAAAATCAACAGCTTGTTTAACGCCATTATAAATCAAATCGGCCTCTTTATCCCCATCAATTATATTAATACGAATTCCTAACTGTTGTTTTACATCTTCTACAAATTGAGTGCCATTATCAGAGCTTCTTATTGCAGAAGTTGCAACGGCATAATAATCCTGAATTTGATAGTTAAGTAAAGTCTTTTTATGGACTTTTAATGCGTCGACACCTCTTTTGTATGCCTCAGGGGCAATAAAACCTTTATGAATACCTCCCTCACCAAGCTTAACGGCAATTTTAGTTTTATGCAGAACCTTATAATTAAGGCCATGAACATTAGCAATAAGTAGATTGAATGTATTTGTCCCTAAATCTATTATACCTACTTTTCCCATGCTCAACTTTGTTTAATCCATTTCCACAAGGTTTTATAATTCACTTTTTGACCATACATGAGTATTCCTACACGGTAAATACGACCAGCAAGCCAACTTGTAAAAATAAAACCAACAATTAACAAAAGCATGGATAATACTATTTCCCAGAATGGCGGATCAAAAGGTAGTCTTCCCATCATCACAATAGGCGATGTAAATGGAATAATAGAACACCAAAATGCAAGCGAACTGTCTGGGTTTTCTAATATGGTTTGCAGAGCTATAAATGAAAAAATTAATGGTATGGTAATCGGTAGCATAAATTGCTGGGAATCAGTTTCAGAATCAACGGCTGACCCAACTGCAGCAAATAAAGAGCCATACATCAAATACCCGCCTATAAAATAAAACAAGAACATGACTAACAAAAAGGTAATGTTAATACTTTCAAGTTGTTCAAAAACTGAAGCCAAACCGCCATGATTCATCTCTGCTTCTTGAATTAACATTTCTGACCCATTAGCCATATCTACAGGATTAAGATCTGCCGGACTAACTAATAAAGCCGTGGCAAGAGAACTAATTAAAAAGGTAAGTGAAACCCACAAGGCAAACTGCGTAAATCCCACTAAAGCAATTCCTATTATTTTCCCCATCATCAATTGAATAGGCTTAACCGATGAAATGATAATTTCTACTATGCGGCTGGTTTTTTCTTCCATAACACCTCGCATAACCATAGCACCATAAAGAAATATGAAAATATATATTAAGAACCCTCCAAACATACTTATACCCATACTTACTTCTGTAGAGCCCGTCTTTTCACTGCCGCTTTCTCCCAAAATAATGGTATTTAAATTTACATTGGAGCGCGTTCTATCAATAATATCTCTAGTTAAACCTTCCTCTTTAAGTTTAATAGATTCTATAACAGATTCAATATTATTCGAAATTTGATTTTGATTAGAAAAACTCATTGGTTTACGAACATAAACCTTTACAGAAGACTCTAATACATCAATACTCTCATTTTCAAATTTAGGAATGTGTACTAATGCATACCCATCACTTGTATTAAAGCGCTCCTTAACCTCAACAAGATCATTCTTGAAAAACTGATAATCGGTTCCATCAATATCTTCAAATTGAGGTTCAAAAAGATTATTTTCATCACAAACCCATATCTCCTTCTTTTCCTCATCTGAGGAATCCATCAACAATATGGGAGCCAAAATAAGACCAGCCATTAAGACAGGACCTAAAATGGTCATGATAATAAAAGACTTTTTTCTTACTCTAGAGAGGTACTCTCTTTTAATAATTAGCAGAATTTTATTCATGATTCGTTTTCTTGTACGGTTCTAATAAATATCTCATTAATGGTTGGTATCTTCTCTTCAAAAGCTTTTATATCGGACTTATCAAGTAAAAAACGAATTAAATCAGATGCTGGGGTTTGATTTAAAATTTGAATATATGCCTGATGATTGTTTTTATTTATAAGTTTAAAAGGCTCAGGAAGTGCATTTAAGAAATCCAAATTCGAAGAAGAAAAATCTACTGTATAAATCTGCTGTTTAAAGTTCTCTTTAATTTGCTGAATAGGACCATCAAGTATTTTCTTTGACTTATCAATTAAGGCAATATGGTCACAAAGTTCCTCAACTGACTCCATTCTATGTGTAGAAAAAATAATCGATGTCCCTTTCTCCTTGAGCTTAATAATCTCGTCTTTAATAATATTAGCATTAATAGGGTCAAAACCAGAAAAAGGCTCATCAAATATGAGCAATTTAGGACGGTGTAATACTGTGGTAATAAATTGTACTTTCTGAGCCATTCCTTTAGAAAGATCTTCTACTGTTTTATCCCACCAAGGTTCGATATCAAACTTCTGAAACCATTCTTTCAAAGCTGTCTTTGCCTCTACTGTCGACAACCCTTTTAACTGAGCCAAATAAAGAGCTTGCTCTCCAACTTTCATCTTTTTATACAAGCCACGCTCTTCTGGTAAATAGCCAATAGATTTGATGTGGTCATTACTGAGATAATTTCCCTTAAAAAGTATATCTCCCTGATCGGGCATTGTAATTTGATTGATGATTCGAATTAAGCTGGTTTTACCTGCACCATTGGGACCTAAAAGTCCAAATATTTCACCCTCAGGAACAGAAAGACTGACATCATCTAAAGCTTTATGATGACTGTAAGACTTAGTTACCGACCGGACTTCAAGTACTTTCATTGATTTATTTTAAAATTAAAAGTTAAAGATAATTTTTTTACACTCGGTCTAACACAAATACTTCCATTAATAGACAATTTGAAATAAAAAAGGCTGAACAAAAGTTCAGCCAATATAAAACAAGTCTCTTAACGTTCACTAATTGGGATATAAGGTCTTTCATTGTGACCTGTATAAACCTGACGAGGTCGGCCAATAGGATCTCCATTTTCTCGCATTTCTTTCCATTGTGCAACCCATCCTGGTAAACGACCTAAAGCAAACATCACCGTAAACATATCTGTAGGTATTCCTAAAGCACGGTAAATAATTCCCGAATAAAAATCTACATTAGGATACAAACCTCTATCTACAAAGTACTGATCTTTTAACGCAATACCTTCAAGTTCTTTAGCAATTTCCAATACGGGATCTTCTATTCCTAACGATTCTAAAACTTCATCAGCAGCCTTCTTAATGATACGCGCACGTGGATCAAAGTTTTTATATACTCGGTGTCCAAAGCCCATCAAACGGAAAGGATCAGATTTATCTTTTGCTTTATCTATATATTTAGAAACATTTCCACCATCCGCTTTAATGGCTTCCAACATTTCAATAACTGCTTGATTCGCACCACCATGAAGTGGACCCCATAAAGCAGCAATACCGGCAGAAACAGAGGCATATAAACTGGCATGTGAAGAACCAACAATTCGAACAGTAGATGCAGAACAGTTTTGTTCGTGATCTGCATGAAGAATTAATAACTTATCAAGCGCCTTAGCTACTACAGGATTTACATTATAGTCTTCCGTAGGTAAACTAAACATCATTCGTAAAAAATTAGAACAATAATCAAAGTTATTATTTGGATACACTAAAGGTTGCCGTACACGATTTTTAAATGACCATGCAGCAAGTGTAGGCAGTTTCGCAATAATACGAATAATAGTTCCATTTATTTGTTCAACCGAACGGTTGGGATCTAAAGATTTCGGATAAAATGCAGTTAATGAGGAAACAAGAGAAGAAAGAACACCCATAGGGTGAGCTTTTGAAGGAAAACCATCTAATATTGATTTCACATCTTCGTGAACCAAAGTATGGTGGGTAATATCGCTTTTAAATTTACGTAATTCTTCTTCGCTAGGTAATTCTCCATATATAACTAAATATGCAACTTCAATAAATGATGACTTTTCAGCCAATTCCTCAATACTATAACCTCGGTGTCTTAAAATGCCTTTTTCACCATCTAAAAAAGTAATTGCACTTTCTGTAGAACCAGTATTTTTAAACCCTTTATCTATAGTTATAAGTCCGGAAGTTCCTCTTAACTTACTAATATCAATAGCTTTTTCTCCTTCACTCCCTTCAACAACAGGAAGTTTAAAGCTCTGTCCATTATAATTTAATTCTGCAAAATTCGACATCTTTATATTTATTGATCGTTAATTTATATCCCTTAAAACACAATTTAAAAAGGAGCCAACTTAATTCTTAATTACTTCAAAAAGCTAAAATCTTTACCTAAAAATAGTGCACTATCACCTAAGGCTTCTTCAATTCGAAGTAACTGATTGTACTTAGCCATTCGGTCAGAGCGCGAAGCAGATCCAGTTTTAATTTGTCCAGTGTTTAATGCAACGGCTAAGTCAGCAATTGTATTGTCTTCTGTCTCACCTGAACGATGACTCATTACCGAAGTATAAGAATTGACCTGTGCCATATGCACAGCATTAATTGTTTCTGTTAAGGTACCAATTTGATTTACTTTTACCAAAAGTGAATTCGCAATACCTTCATTTATCCCTCTAGATAAACGATTTACATTAGTAACAAATAAATCATCACCAACTAATTGGACTTTATCGCCTAAACGATCCGTTAATGATTTCCAACCCGTCCAATCATCTTCGTCCAATCCATCTTCAATAGAAAGAATCGGGTATTTTTTACACCAATCAGCCCAGTAATCAACCATCTCTGCAGAGGTTAATTTATCGCCTGTTGATTGATGGAAGTGATAAACACTTTCTTCAGCATTATAGAATTCAGAAGCTGCAGCATCCATAGAAATAAACACATCTTCTCCTGGTCGGTATCCGGCATTTTCAATAGCCTTTAAAACCATTTCCATCGCTTCTACATTAGAACGTAAATTCGGAGCAAAACCACCTTCATCACCAACATTTGTAGCCAAACCTTGAGATTTCAAAACCGCCTTTAAATGATGGAAAATTTCAGTTCCCATCCGCAAAGATTGAGAAAAGCTTTCAGCAGCAACTGGCATAACCATAAACTCCTGAAAGTCGATCGCATTATCTGCATGCGAACCACCATTTAAAATGTTCATCATTGGAATCGGAAGCGTACGGGCATTAACTCCACCAATATAATTGTATAACATTTGACCAGTTGATGCCGCAGCTGCCTTAGCACTAGCTAATGAAACAGCTAGCATAGCATTTGCACCAATCACTGATTTATTAGAGGTCCCATCAATATCGATCATCAATTGATCAATTGAAGCTTGGTCTTCTACGGGCATGCCTAATAAAGAATCGTAAAGAGCTCCATTTACATGATCAACTGCTTTTAAGACACCTTTACCCATATATACAGATTTATCACAATCTCTTAGCTCAACGGCTTCATATTTACCAGTAGAAGCGCCAGATGGAACAGCTGCGCGTCCAAAGGCACCCGATTCAGTAACCACATCTACTTCTACTGTTGGGTTACCTCTTGAGTCGAGAATTTGACGAGCGTGTATATCAGATATTAAGATCATTTGTTAATTCTGGTTTTTATATAATTTAATATGGTCTACAAACTGATCAAATAAATAACGTGAGTCATGTGGTCCTGGAGACGATTCAGGATGGTACTGTACCGAAAAACACGAACGGTCTTTCAATCGAATACCTTCAACAGTATTGTCATTTAAATTTTTATGAGTAAGGACAATATTTTCATGACCTTCTAAACTCTCCATGCTAATTGCAAAACCGTGATTTTGAGAGGTAATTTCTCCTTTACCTGATTCTAAGTTAAAAACTGGGTGATTGATACCTCTATGACCATTATGCATTTTGTATGTTTTTAGGCCTGAAGAAAGACCGATCATTTGGTGTCCCAAACAGATTCCAAATATAGGAAGTCCAGATTCTAAAATTTTAGTTACTTCAGCAATCACCTCTGGCATTGCACTTGGATCACCAGGCCCATTGGAAAGGAAAAAACCATCAGGATTCCATGCCAACATATCTTCAATAGAGGTATACATTGGAAAAACTTTCATGAAACAGTCTCTTTCTGCTAGACAACGTAAAATATTCCGCTTAACTCCTAAATCGAGTACAGCTACTTTATAAGTTGCATTTTTATTCCCAAAAGTATAAGCTTCTTTGGTAGATACTGAGGAAGAAAGTTCTAAACCTTCCATACTAGGAACTTTTGCCAATTGCGCTTTCAAAGATTCAATATCAGAACCGTCTGAAGAAATAATTGCATTCATTGCTCCTTTATCTCTCACATAGCGGACAAGGGCTCGTGTATCTAAATCACATATCGCAACAAGACCCTCTTTTTCAAAATACTCTTGTAAAGACATACTAGAAGCAGGTCGCGAATTATGTTCATTAAAATCCTTACAAATCAATCCAGAAATTTTAACACTTTCAGATTCTACCTCATCACCATGAGCACCATAATTACCAATATGTGCATTGGTAGTTAACATTATCTGTCCCGCATATGAAGGGTCTGTAAAAATTTCCTGATAACCAGTCATGCCTGTATTAAAACATACTTCTCCTGTTGCAGTTCCTTTTAAACCAGCTGCATGACCATGAAAAATAGAACCATCTTCAAGTATTAATATGGCCTTTTGTTTTGATTGATACTTCATTACAAATTAAAATTCATAAAAAAAGGGACAAGCTAAAAGCCCTTCCCTTTTAATTTATACTCATGAAAAAAATATTATTTGAGTCTTATGCTTCTTGACTCTCATCATTGGCATCATTAGACTTTTCTTCTTCGTTTTTTGAGTTTTCATCTGAAGCAGGGGCTTCTTCTGCATCAGTATTAGTTTCCTCAGAATCAGTTTCTGCAACTGGTGTTTCTTCCACAACTGGTGTTTCTTCAACAGCAGGTGTTTCATCCACAACTGCTGCTTCTTCAACAGCAGGTGTTTCTTCAACAGAAGGCATTTCTTCCGCAACTGGTGCTTCTTCAACAACTTGAGCATCCTCAACTAGAGGCGTTTCTTCAACTTTAGCAGTTGTTTTCTTACGTCTACGTGTTTTAGTTTTCTTTGTCTCTTTACCGTTTGTATAAACATCATTGAAATCAACCAACTCAATCATACACATCTCTGCATTATCACCTAAACGATTTCCTGTTTTAATAATACGAGTATAACCTCCTGGACGATTTCCAACTTTAGTAGATACAGCACCGAATAATTCTTTAATTGTCTCTTTTTGTCTTAGGTAACTAAATACAACTCTACGAGAGTGCGTTGAATCATTTTTTGCTTTTGTAATTAAAGGCTCAACATATTGTTTCAATGCTTTTGCCTTCGCAACCGTTGTATTTATTCTTTTGTGGTCAATCAATGAACAGGCCATATTTGACAACATCGCTTTACGATGTGCTGCCTTTCTTCCTAAGTGATTGAATTTTTTTCCGTGTCTCATGACCCTATTCCTTATCTAATTTGTACTTAGAAGTGTCCATACCAAAAGTAAGACCTTTCAAAGCTACCAGTTCATCTAATTCTGTTAACGATTTTTTACCAAAGTTTCTAAACTTCATTAAATCGCTTTTATTAAAAGTAACCAAATCTCCTAATGTTTCAACTTCCGCCGCTTTTAAACAATTTAAAGCTCTAACAGAAAGATCCATCTCTGTTAATTTTGAATGTAAAAGTTGTCGCATTTTAAGAGACTCTTCATCGTACTGATTTTCAGAGGCAGTTTCTTCATCCTCCAAAGAAATGCGGTCATCAGAAAATAACATAAAGTGGTGAATTAATATCTTAGATGCTTCAGTTAAGGCATCTTTAGGATTAATAGACCCATCTGTACTGATCTCAAAAATCAACTTTTCATAATCAGTTTTTTGTTCTACACGAAAGTTCTCAATTTCAAACTTCACATTCTTAATTGGTGTAAAAATAGAATCTGTTGCTATCGTGCCTAGAGGCATCTCTTCAATATTTTGTTCTTCAGAAGTAACAAACCCACGACCTTTAATGATCGTTAAAACCATGTTAATCGAAACCTTAGAGTCCATATTACAGATAACCAAATCAGGATTTAAAACCTGAAAACCTGAAATAAACTTTCCTAAATCACTTGCTTTTAATTGACTTTGATTGGATACCGATACTTGAATTGTTTCATTCTCAACATCATCAACTTGTTTTCTAAATCGAACTTGTTTCAAATTCAAGATGATTTCTGTCACATCTTCAACTACTCCATCAATCGTAGAAAATTCATGTTCAACACCTTCAATACGAACTGAAGAGACCGCAAACCCTTCTAATGAAGAAAGTAATACCCTTCGAAGTGCATTACCAACCGTTAAACCATAACCTGGTTCTAATGGGCGAAACTCAAATTGACCATAAATGTCAGTAGAGTTTACCATAAATACTCTATCCGGCTTTTGAAAATTTAATATTGCCATATGATAAATCTTTAACTTGTCTATATTATTATTTAGAATACAATTCCACGATCAACTGTTCTTTGATGTTCTCAGGAATTTGAGAACGTTCAGGAACGGCAACAAAAGTACCTTTTAAGGAATCAGAACTAAACTCCAACCACTCATAAGCACTTGAATTTGATTTTACCGAATCAGTAATCGCTTCGAGAGCCTTAGATTTCTCTCTCACTTCGATTACGTCACCTGGGCGCAAAGAAAATGAAGGGATATTTACAATACCACCATTAACAGTGATATGTCTATGAGAAACCAATTGACGTGCACCGCTACGCGTAGGAGAAATCCCCATTCTGTAAACTGCATTATCCAATCTTCTCTCACACAATTGTAATAGTATTTCACCTGTTACACCTGTTTTAGAAGATGCTTTTTTGTATAAATTACGAAATTGCTTTTCAAGAATTCCGTAAGTATATTTTGCTTTTTGCTTTTCCAGAAGCTGCACTGCATATTCTGACTGTTTAGATCTTCTACGAGAGTTTCCATGTTGACCAGGTGGATAATTTTTCTTATCCAGAGATTTGTCAGCACCGAAAATAGGCTCATTAAATCTACGAGCAATTTTAGTTTTTGGACCTGTATATCTTGCCATTTCTTAGGTTTTAATAAGATTAAACTCTTCTACGTTTAGGTGGTCTACATCCATTATGTGGTTGAGGTGTAACATCTATAATTTCAGACACCTGTATCCCATTATTATGTAAGGTACGAATCGCAGATTCACGACCATTACCTGGTCCCTTCACATAAACCTTAACTTTTCTTAGTCCTGCTTCGTAAGCTACTTTAGCACAATCTTCTGCAGCCGTTTGAGCCGCATATGGCGTGTTTTTCTTAGATCCTTTAAAACCTTGCTTACCAGCAGAAGACCATGAAATTACCTGACCTGCTTTATTTGTGAGAGAAATAATAATGTTGTTGAAAGACGCATGAATATGAGCCTGTCCAACAGCTTCAACTTTTACATTTCTCTTTTTGTTTGTCTTAGCCATAACTACCTACTATTTGGTTGCTTTCTTTTTATTAGCAACAGTTTTTCTTCTACCTTTTCTCGTACGTGAGTTATTTTTGGTTCTTTGTCCTCTTAACGGTAATCCCGAACGATGACGCTGACCTCTGTTACATCCAATATCCATTAAACGCTTAATGTTTAATTGAACTTCAGATCTTAACTCACCCTCAATGGTATAATCTGATATGATGGTACGAATTTGACTCAATTCGTCATCATTCCAATCCTTAACCTTTGTGTTTAGATCAACACCGGCTTTACTAAGGATTTCCTGTGCACGTGTTCTACCTATACCAAAGATATAAGTTAACCCGATTTCTCCTCTTTTATTTGTAGGTATATCTACCCCTGCAATTCTTGCCATAGAATTTTTTTTAGATCAGGGCCTAACCCTGCCTTTGTTTAAATTTAGGATTCTTCTTATTAATAACATAAAGACGACCTTTTCTGCGAACAATTTGGCAGTCGGCGCTTCTTTTTTTAATTGATGCTCTTACTTTCATCTCTAACTTAATTTAATATCTGTAAGTAATTCTTCCTTTTGATAAATCGTAAGGAGACATGGCTAATTTAACCTTATCTCCGGGTAACAATTTAATATAGTGCATACGCATCTTTCCTGAGATATGAGCTGTTAAAACATGCCCATTTTCAAGTTCTACACGAAACATTGCATTTGAAAGTGATTCAGTAATCACTCCATCTTGTTCTATAGATTCCTGTTTAGCCATACACTAATTTTTATTTCTTAATACTTCATCGATAAAGTCAAATGAAGACAATATCTCAGCTTTACCTTTTCGAACAACAACAGTATGTTCAAAATGTGCAGAAGGTTTCATATCGGCTGTTTTAATAGTCCAGCCATCATTTAATTGGACAATCTCTTTAACACCCATATTAATCATAGGCTCTATAGCGATAACCAATCCTTCTTGTAATTTCACGCCTCTTCCTCTTTTACCATAATTGGGTACTTCAGGACTTTCATGAAGGTTTGCTCCTACACCATGTCCAACCAATTCTCTAACAACACTAAACCCATTACTTTCAGCATGATTTTGAACAGCATAACCAATGTCTCCAATTCGATTTCCAACTACAGCTGCTTCAATGCCTTTATAAAGTGACTCTCGTGTTACTTTTAACAACTCTATAACATCTTCTGAAACTTCTCCAACTTGATAAGTAAAGGCTGAGTCTCCGAAGAAACCATTTTTTTCAACACCACAATCTAAAGATAAAATAGATCCAGAATCTAAAGGTTTATCATTTGGAATTCCATGAACAACTTGATCATTAGGTGAAACACACAAGGTGTTGGGAAAACCATTGTAACCTTTAAAACCTGGTATTCCACCGTGGTCTCTTATAAAGGACTCCGCAACTTTATCTAACTCAAGCGTTGTGACACCTGGTTGAATAAGTTTCGCCATTTCAGCGTGCGTTTTTGCAACAAGTAAAGAACTTTCTCTAATTAATTCTATTTCTTCCTCAGTCTTGTAAAAGATCATAAAACAATCTTACATTCCTGAACGGCCACCACTAAGGCGACCTGACTTCATTAAACCATCATAGTGACGATTTAATAGGTAACCCTCTATTTGTTGGAGTGTATCTAAAACAACACCTACCATAATTAATAAAGAAGTACCTCCAAAGAATTGTGCGAAAGACTGGTTTACACCTGCGTTCATAGCAAATGCAGGTAAAATAGCAATAAACGCTAAAAACACCGAACCAGGCAATACAATTCTCGACATTATACCATCAAGGAAACCAGCAGTATCTTTACCCGGTTTAACACCAGGAACGAAACCACCATTACGTTTCAAATCATCCGCCATTTGGTTTGTATTAACCGTAATAGCTGTATAAAAATAAGTGAACAATATAATTAAAAGTCCAAACACAAAATTATACCAAAATCCTGAAAAATCAGAAAAGGCTGCTACAAAACTTTGTACACCTTCAGAATCTGACAAACCAGCAAAAGTAATAGGTATAAACATAATTGCTTGCGCAAATATTATAGGCATCACACCAGCTGCATTAACCTTTAATGGTAAATATTGTCTGGCAGCAGCAATTTGACCTGTTGCGCCTCGTTTTGCATACTGAATTGGAATTCGTCTCACACCTTGAACTAAAAGTACAGAAGCAAGGATAACAACCATCATAATAACCAATTCAACTAAAATAATAAGTGGTTTTACTCTACCAACCTCAAATACAAAAGATTGAGGAAGTACTGCAATAATACCCACCATAATCAATATTGAAATACCATTACCAACACCTCTGTCAGTTATTTTTTCTCCTAACCACATTGCAAACATGGTACCTGTAACTAAAATCACAATACTAGAGAACCAGAAAGATCCACTTGATAATAAAAAGGCTTCTGGTGGCAATGTCGCTTGTAAATTAGCAATATAACCTGGTGCTTGAAAACAAGTAATCAGTACGGTTAAATAACGCGTAATTTGACTGATTTTAGTTCTACCACTCTCACCATCTTTTTGTAATTTCTGCAAATAAGGCACAGCCATAGTCATTAACTGAATAACAATAGAAGCTGAAATATAAGGCATGATACCCAAAGCCATAATAGAGGCTTGAGAAAATGCACCACCTGTAAACATATTCAACAATCCTAATAAACCATCTGCAGTTTGATTTTCCAGAGCACTTAACTGCTGTGGATCAATACCTGGAAGCGCAACAAATGAACCTAAGCGGTAAATAAGTAAAAATCCCAAAGTAGTAAGGATTCTATTTCTTAGCTCCTCTATCTTCCAAATATTCTTAAGTGTTTCAATAAAATTCTTCATGAGAGATATAGAGCTTATTAAAGGTTTGTAGCTGTTCCACCAGAAGCTTCAATAGCTGCTTGTGCTGTTGCTGTAAATTTATGAGCAGTAACATTTAACTTAGCTGTTAAAGCGCCTCTACCCAAAATTTTAACTAACTCATTTTTTCGTACTAAGCCATTGGCAAGT
The DNA here is from genome assembly GCA_002457305.1 of Bacteroidetes bacterium MED-G21. Classification (GTDB taxonomy): domain Bacteria; phylum Bacteroidota; class Bacteroidia; order Flavobacteriales; family UBA7430; genus MED-G21. Next base: position 50,764 of record NTKG01000002.1, read on the forward strand.
AAAATTTCGAAAGTTACTTCATCCTTAATTTTCTTGGCATCAACCAAGGCTTGAATCGTATCAAGATTAATTCCCTTGTAATCAATCCGGTTGATATTCTTAAATCCAAACTTTGGAACTCGGCGTTGTAAAGGCATTTGACCACCTTCGAATCCGACTTTTTTAGAATAACCTGAACGAGACTTTTGACCTTTATGACCTCGTGTAGCAGTTCCACCATGACCAGAACCCTGACCACGTGCAATGCGTTTTTTATTTTTAACCGAGCCTTTAGCTGGTTTTAGATTGCTTAAATTCATCTTACGATTCCTTTAAATAGTTCTTAATTAACTTCTTCTACTTCAATCAAATGTTTGATTGCATTTACCATACCCATGATTTGTGGAGTACTTTCATGCTCAACAACCTGATTGATCTTTTTAAGACCTAATGCTTCTAAAGTTCTCTTTTGACGCCCAGGTCGATCAATCTTGCTACGAACTTGTTTAATTTTAATTTTCGCCATTTTATCGATTATTTCGCGTTAAAGACTTTACTCATAGATATCCCTCTTTGGCTTGCTACTGCTCGAGCATCTCTTAATTGTAATAAAGCATCCATTGTTGCTTTAACTACATTATGTGGGTTTGAAGAACCTTTAGACTTAGCCAAGATATCTTTTACACCAACAGATTCAATAACTGCACGCATCGCTCCACCAGCAATTACTCCAGTACCATGAGATGCAGGTCGCATAAAAATACGGGATCCACCAAACTTACCATTTTGCTCGTGAGGTATAGTACCATTCACAACAGGAATGCGGTATAAATTTTTCTTAGCGTCTTCAGTTCCTTTGGTAATTGCAGAAACAACTTCCTGAGCCTTACCCATTCCATGTCCAACAACACCTTCTTCATTTCCAACTACCATAATAGCGGAAAAACTAAAGGTTCTACCACCTTTCGTTACTTTTGTAACACGTTGAATTCCAACTAAACGCTCTTTCAGTTCTATGCCAGAAGGCTTTACCTTTTCTAGGTTATAGTATTTACTTGCCATAATTTCTTAGAATTTTAGTCCGCCTTCTCTAGCACCTTCGGCTAAAGATTTTATTCTTCCGTGATATAAATAGCCATTTCTATCAAAAACACATTGTGTGATTCCTGAAGCAACAGCTTTTTCAGCAAGTGCTTTACCAACAACGTTAGCCTGTTCAGTTTTTGTCCCTTTCGCTTTAACAGATTTATCAGTAGAAGCAGCTGACAACAGCGTTGTTCCTGCTAAATCATCAATTAACTGTGCGTAAATTGATTTATTACTTCTAAAAACTGAAAGTCTTGGAGTCGTAGCTGTACCATCAATGTTCTTACGAACACGCATTTTGATACGCTTTCTTCTATATTCTTTTGACAATGCCATAGCTTCTATTTTAGCCTGCAGTTTTACCTGCTTTTCTTCTAATTTGTTCACCTACAAACTTAATCCCTTTACCTTTGTATGGCTCAGGTTTTCTCAATGAGCGGATTTTAGCCGCTACCATTCCGATAAGTTGTTTATCATGTGATGATAATTTCACAATTGGGTTTGCACCCTTTTCTGAAACTGTTTCAACTTTAACCTCAGGGCAAATTTCCATCACTATATTGTGAGAGAAACCTAAACTAAGTTCTAATTGTTGTCCTTTATTAGCAGCACGGTAACCCACACCTACAAGTTCGAGCTCTTTTGTATACCCTTTTGAAACACCTTCAATCATGTTGAAAATCAAAGCGCGGTATAAACCATGCTTCGCTCTTGCTTCTTTTTGATCATTAGGTCTTTCTAGAGTAACAACAGATTCCTCAACTCTTACGGTGATTGGTTCTGTAACCTGCAGAGACAATTCCCCAAGCTTACCTTTAGCAGTAACTTCATTTGATGAAGATACTTCCAAGGTAATTCCTTCAGGAATTTCGATCGGTTGTTTACCTATTCTTGACATTTTTTAACGTTTTCTTATTATTAATAAACGTAACATAATACTTCACCACCCACGTTTAATGAGCGTGCTTCTTTATCCGTCATCACACCTTTAGAAGTTGAAACGATGGCTACCCCCAAACCGTTTAATACTCTTGGCATCGAAGATGCAGACGAGTACTTACGTAAACCGGGCTTAGAAGCTCTTTTAAGAGACGTAATCGCAGGCATTTTCGTAATTGCATTGTATTTCAATGCAATCTTGATGCTCCCTTGAGCGTCTTTACTTTCGAACTTATAGTTCAATATATAACCTTGATCTTTTAAGATCTTTGTTATTTCTTTTTTTAGATTTGATGCAGGTACTTCTACGACTCTGTGATTCGCCATGATAGCGTTACGAAGACGCGTTAAGTAATCTGCTATTGGATCTGTATACATAATTTGTAACTTTTATCAGTTTACCAACTTGCTTTTTTAACACCTGGGATTAATCCAAAATTCGCCATCTCTCTAAATGTAACACGAGATATCCCGAATTGACGCATGTAACCTTTAGGTCTACCTGTCAATTTACAACGATTGTGTAATCGAACAGGCGATGCATTTTTAGGAAGTTTTTGCAAACCTTCATAATCTCCTGCTGCTTTTAAAGCTGCGCGCTTTTCAGCATATTTTTCTACCAGTTTTTGTCTTTTAAGCTCTCTGGCTTTCATTGATTCTTTTGCCATCCTTCTTATTTTTTAAATGGTAAACCAAATTCTTTTAACAATTCAAATGCTTCTTTATCGGTATTTGCAGATGTCACTATTGTGATGTCCATACCGGTAATTTTATTCACCTGATCAATAAAGATCTCTGGGAATATAATTTGCTCTTTGACACCTATATTGTAGTTTCCTCTTCCATCAAATCCTTTAGGATTAATCCCTTGGAAGTCACGTACTGCAGGTAATGCAGTAGAAACTAAACGATCTAAGAATTCATACATACGATCGCCTCGCAATGTAACACGAACACCAACAGGCATTCCTTTTCTTAGTTTAAAGTTCGAGATATCTTTCTTAGATAGTGTAGCAACCGATTTCTGACCAGATATACGTGTCATTTCATCTACTGCCACATCTACTAGTTTCTTATCAGCTGTTGCTTCACCAACACCTTGATTAAGACAGATCTTCTCTAACTTAGGCACTTGCATGATGTTTTTGTAACCCATGCGCTCCGTGAGAGCCGCAACAATCTCATTGCGGTATTTCTCCTGTAGTCTTGGAGTGTACGTCATTATAGAACCTCCCCTGATTTTTTAGAGTATCTCACCAACTTACCATCCTTATTCAATTTTCTTCCTATACGGCTCGCTTGACCTTTCGAATCAACAACCATAAGGTTAGAAATATGAACAGAAGCTTCGCGCTTTACAATTCCTCCTTGAGGATTGGCTGCACTAGGCTTAGTATGCTTCGATACCAAGTTAACACCTTCTACGAAGGCTCTTCCTTTTTCGCGATCTACAGAAGTAATCTTTCCAGTTTTACCGTTGTCGGCACCAGATAGAACTTTTACTGTATCTCCTTTTTTAATGTGTAATTTCGACATCCTAAATCGTTTTTATAACACCTCTGGTGCTAGTGAAACTATTTTCATGTACTGCTTATCACGTAGTTCACGAGCCACCGGCCCAAAAACACGTGTACCTCTCATTTGGTCAGTTGTATCTAACAAAACACAAGCATTGTCATCAAAACGAATATAAGATCCATCTTGACGGCGTACTTCTTTTTTTGTACGAACAACGACAGCAGTAGAGACTTGACCTTTTTTTACTGTTCCTGCAGGTATTGCTGCTTTAACAGTAACAACGATTTTGTCTCCTAATGAGGCGTATCTTCTGCGAGTACCACCTAATACACGAATACAAAGTACTTCTTTGGCTCCGGTATTGTCGGCTACTTTTAATCGACTTTCCTGTTGTACCATTTTACTTCGCTCTTTCTAGGATTTCTACTACTCTCCAATTCTTCGTTTTACTCAATGGACGTGTTTCCATGATGCGAACAGTATCACCGATATTACAATCATTTGACTCGTCATGAGCAACAAACGTAGAAGTTTTTTTCATAAACTTTCCGTACATTGTATGCTTCTCCTTTCGTTCGATAGATACAGTGACAGACTTGTTCATTTTGTTGCTTTTCACAACACCAACACGTTCTTTTCTAAGGTTTCTAGTTTCCATCTTTGTTTTATCCTTCTAGTTCTCTTCTTCTAACTTCGGTTAGAATACGTGCAACTGTTTTCTTTGTTTCACGGATAAGGCCTGGATTTTCTATAGGAGACACTGCATGAGCTAAATTTAATTTAGCCAATGTCGCTCTTTCCTTTGAGAGTTTCCCAACCAACTCCTCAGTTGTCATTTCAATAATTACAGCTTGTTTCATCGCTAATAATACATTTTATCGATTAAGCTTAAACGTAATCTCTACGGACTACGAATTTTGTTGTTATTGGCAATTTCTGAGCTGCCAAACGTAAAGCTTCTCTTGCAATTTCCAAAGGTACACCGTCCAATTCGAACATAATGCGACCTGGTTTCACAACAGCTGCCCAATATTCTGGCGCACCCTTACCTTTACCCATACGAACCTCTGCAGGCTTTTTTGTAATCGGCTTGTCCGGAAAAATACGAATCCACATCTGACCTTCACGTTTCATATATCGAGTTGCTGCGATACGTGACGCCTCGATCTGACGTGATGTGATCCAACATTCTTCCAAAGCTTTAATAGCGAATGATCCAAATGCAATTTGGTTCCCACGTCCGGCATTACCCTTCATGCGACCTTTTTGCATCTTACGGAACTTCGTTCTTTTTGGTTGTAACATCTTTCTTACGTTTTAGTAGATCTTATTACTACTTTCTTTTTCTTCGTTGTGAGCCACCTCTAGAACCACGGTTTGATCGTTTAGGACCTTTAGACAGGGTTTCAATAGGGGTTAAATCACGTTTTCCATACAACTCTCCCTTACAAATCCACACTTTCACACCTAAAACACCGTAGGTTGTATGAGATTCAACAAGAGCATAATCAATATCTGCACGGAAAGTATGCAACGGCGTTCTACCATCTTTATACATTTCAGAACGTGCCATTTCAGCACCATTCAAACGACCTGATACTTGAATTTTAATTCCTTCGGCACCCATACGCATCGCAGATGCTATTGCCATCTTTACCGCACGACGGTAAGAGATACGTCCTTCAATCTGACGTGCAATGGATTGGCCAACAAGTTTCGCATCAACCTCTGGTCTTTTAATTTCATAGATGTTAATTTGAACATCTTTTTGAGTCAATTTCTTTAACTCTTCTTTTAATCGATCAACTTCCGATCCACCTTTACCGATAATAATACCAGGTCTAGCAGAACAGACTGTGATAGTAACGAGCTTCAAGGTACGCTCGATAATCACTTTAGAAACGCTTGCTTTAGCCAGACGAGCATTAATATACTTACGTATTTTACTGTCTTCAGCTATTTTGTCACCAAAATCTTTTCCGCCATACCATGCCGAATCCCATCCTCTGATGATTCCCAAACGGTTCCCTATTGGATTAGTCTTTTGTCCCATATGAGCTTATTCTTTTTCTGATTTACTTCCTACCACAACTGTAACGTGATTTGAACGTTTTCTAATTCTATGAGCTCTTCCTTGAGGAGCTGGTCGTAAACGCTTCAAAACTCGAGCACTATCGACTTGAATTTCCTTCACGAATAACCCACTGTCCTCCATACGAGCATCTTCATTCTTTATTTGCCAATTGGCAACTGCAGAAAGAAGAAGTTTCTCTAGACGAGCTGAAGCTTCTTTTGTGTTAAACTTCAAAATTTGAAGTGCTTTATTCACTTCAACTCCACGAACCAAATCTGCCACAAGACGCATTTTTCTCGGGGAAGTAGGGCAATTATTAAGCTTTGCAAAGGCCACGTTTTTACGTGATTCTTTCATCGCTTCTGCCATATTATGTTTTCTTTTTCCCATGATTAAGGCTTAATACTGTTATCTTTTACCTTTATCTTTTTTACCACCATGACCTCTATAGGTACGGGTAAGGGCAAATTCGCCCAACTTATGACCTACCATGTTTTCAGTTACGAATACAGGTATGAACTGACGACCATTATGCACAGCTATCGTTTGACCAACAAAATCAGGCGTAATCATCGAGGCTCTAGACCAAGTTTTAATTACCGATTTTTTGCTTGCCGCTGCATTTGCCAGAACTTTTTTCTCTAGCTTAAAGTGTACGTAAGGTCCTTTTTTTAGTGAACGCGCCATAACTTATTATTTCTTTCTTCGTTCAACAATATACTTATTGGTAGCCTTCTTCTTAGCACGAGTTTTATAACCCTTCGCTGGGATACCATTTCTAGAACGTGGATGTCCTCCTGAAGATTTACCTTCACCACCACCCATTGGATGATCAACCGGGTTCATTGCAACACCTCTAGTTCTTGGACGACGTCCAAGCCATCTAGAACGGCCTGCTTTACCAGATCTTTCGAGACCTCTCTCACTGTTTGTAACAACTCCAATTGTTGCTAAACAGGTAACTAGCACCATTCTTGTTTCCCCTGAAGGAAGTCTAAGAATCGCGTATTTACCTTCTCTTGCGACTAATTGTGCATAAGCACCTGCGCTACGAGCCATAACGGCACCTTGTCCCGGACGAAGTTCAATGTTGTGGATAATCGTACCTAAAGGGATGTCACTTAAAAAAAGTGTATTACCTACTTCAGGAGCTGCACCTTTACCAGATACAATTTTATCTCCAACATTTAGACCATTCGGAGCAATGATATACCGTTTTTCACCATCTGCGTAAACTACCAAAGCAATACGAGCCGTACGGTTTGGATCGTATTCTATTGTAGACACAGTAGCTTCCATACCAAACTTCTCTCTTTTGAAGTCTACAATACGGTAACGCTTCTTGTGACCACCACCGATATAACGCATTGTCATACGACCAGAGTTATTTCTACCTCCAGAACGCTTCATCGGTGCAAGCAAAGACTTTTCAGGTGTTGATGCCGTAATACCATCAAAGGTATTGACCACCTTATGTCTTTGACCTGGTGTTATTGGTCTTAATTTTCTAACTGCCATAACTTAATTAAATATTGCCATAAAAATCAATACTCTCTCCTTCAGCTACATCAACAATAGCTTTTTTGTAAGAATTTGTTCTACCACTGATAACGCCACCTTTCGTGTTACGAGATTTGGCTTTACCAGGGTAAACCATTGTTCTAACTTTCTCTACAGACACGCCATACATTTTCTCTACGGCATCCTTGATTTCGAGTTTATTAGCTCTTCGATCAACGATAAAACCAAAGCGATTATACTTTTCGCTTTCGTCTGTCATCTTCTCGGTAATAACCGGTTTTATAAGAATATTCATCGTCTGTTTAACTTAAAATGTTTTCAATTTTCTCTACTGCACCCTCAGTCAATAAAACAACACCCGAATTAAGTATAGTGTAAGTGCTTAATTCTGAAGCTGTTACAACATTTGTGTGTTGTAAATTTCGGGACGACAAATATACATTTTTATTTGAATCCCCAAGGACCAGCAAGGTTTTTTTACCGTCAAAGCCAAGATTGCTCATCATATCTGAATACGCTGATGTTTTAGGCGCATCAAAAGAAAAGTCTTCTAAAACAACAATTGATTTCTCTTTTGCTTTAATAGTAAAAGCAGATTTACGAGCTAAAGATTTTAACTTTTTATTTAATTTAAAAGAATAATTTCTTGGACGTGGTCCAAAAGCACGACCACCACCACGGAATACAGGTGATTTAATACTACCTGCACGTGCTGTACCCGTTCCTTTTTGTTTCTTAATCTTTCTTGTACTTCCTGAAATTTCTGCGCGTTCTTTAGACTTATGCGTTCCTTGACGTTGGTTAGCCAAGTACTGTTTTACATCTAAATAAACAGCGTGATCGTTGGGCTCGATTTCGTAAATCGCTTTATTTAAAGAAACCTTTCTTCCGGTATCCTTACCCTTTATATCTAATACAGCTGCTTTCATTATTTCTCGATCGTTAAGAGTGAGTTTTTCGGTCCTGGAACAGAACCTTTAACAACTAATAGGTTTTTATCCTTGATCACTTTTAAGACCTGTAGATTGGCTACAGTGACCTGATCACCTCCCATACGACCTGCCATGCGCATTCCTTTGAATACACGTGCAGGGTACGAAGCCGCACCAATAGAACCTGGAGCACGTAAACGGTTGTGCTGACCATGTGTAGCATCTCCTACACCACGGAAACCATGACGTTTAACAACCCCTTGAAAACCTTTACCCTTTGAAACACCAGTTACATCAACATATTCACCTTCGACGAAAAGCTCTACATCCACAACATCACCTAAATTTAATTCAGTTTCGAAACCATCGAATTCCTGAACTTTTACTTTAGGAGTTGTTTTTGCTTTAGCAAAATGACCTGTAAGTGCTTTACCGGCATTCTTTGCTTTCTTTTCGCCATAACCAAGCTGAATAGCCTCGTAACCATCTGTGTCGAGGGTTCTAACCTGTGTTACTACACAAGGACCAACTTCTAAAACAGTACAAGGTAAATTTTTACCTTCATCTGTAAAGATGCTCGTCATTCCTACTTTTTTTCCAATTAAACCTGGCATTTTTATTTATTTAATGGATAACTAATTAAACTTTAATCTCTACTTCTACGCCACTTGGCAATTCTAGTCTCATCAGTGCATCAACAGTTTTTGAGGAAGAACTGTAAATATCAAGTAAACGCTTGTAAGAGCTCAACTGGAACTGCTCACGCGCTTTCTTATTCACGTGTGGTGAACGAAGTACAGTATATAATCTTTTGTGAGTTGGTAATGGGATAGGACCATTAACGACAGCACCGGTAGTCTTAACCGTTTTTACGATTTTCTCAGCAGACTTATCTACTAAATTGTAATCGTAAGACTTTAGTTTGATTCTAATTTTTTGACTCATTGTATCCTAATTAAGAGTTACCGTTAACTTTAGAAATCACTTCTTCCGCTATATTCTTCGGACAGTCATCGTAGTGCGAGAACTCCATGGTTGAAGTTGCTCTACCAGATGTTACCGTACGTAATGTGGTTACGTAACCAAACATTTCAGAAAGCGGTACTGTGGCTTTAATCACTTGTGCACCGTTACGTGAATCCATTCCAGCTACTTGACCTCTTCTTCTATTTAAGTCAGCTACCACATCACCCATATTGGCTTCAGGTGTAACAACTTCAAGCTTCATAATAGGCTCCAACAAAGATGGAGAGGCTGCCTTACAAGCACCTTTATATCCTATCTTAGCAGCTAGTTCAAAAGACAAGGCATCTGAATCGACTGCGTGGAAAGAACCATCAAAAAGAGTTACTTTCAAACTATCCATTGGATAACCGGCCAAAGGACCATTAACCATAGCTTGCTCAAAACCTTTTTGTACAGATGGTATAAATTCTCTTGGAATAGCACCACCTTTAATTTTATCAACGAATTCCAATCCTTCTTTTACTTCTTCGCCTTCTGCCGCAACAACAGGTTCAATTGTAAACTGGATATCGGCAAATTTACCTTTACCACCAGATTGTTTCTTATACGTTTCTCTGTGGTCTACTGTACCTCGAATTGCTTCTTTATATTGTACTTGAGGTGCTCCTTGATTACATTCTACCTTAAATTCACGCTTCATACGATCAATAAGAATGTCTAAGTGAAGCTCACCCATACCTGAAATAACAGTTTGACCTGTTTCTTCATTCGTCGCAACACGGAATGTTGGATCTTCCTCAGCAAGTTTACCAAGAGCCATACCCATCTTATCCATATCAGCCTTTGTTTTAGGCTCTACCGCAATACCAATTACTGGCTCTGGGAAGGACATAGATTCTAGAACAATTGGATGCTTTTCAGAGTGAAGTGTATCTCCGGTTCTAATATCTTTAAATCCTACACCTGCACCTATATCACCTGCACCAATATTATCAATTGCGTTTTGCTTATTAGAGTGCATTTGGAAAATACGAGAGATACGTTCTTTCTTTTGGGTTCTTGAATTCCAGATATAAGAACCTGCATCCAAGTTACCAGAATAAACTCTAAAGAAGCAAAGACGACCTACAAACGGGTCGGTTGCAATTTTAAATGCTAAAGCAGCAAAAGGCTCAGTAACATCTGGTTTTCTTTCTTCCTCAGCTTCTGTATCTGGGTTTGTACCTATAATAGAATCAACATCTACTGGAGATGGTAAAAACTCCATTACGGCATCAAGCACCGCCTGTACCCCTTTGTTCTTAAAGGCAGAGCCACAGAACATTGGTGTAATTTTCATATCGTGAACCGCCGCTTTAATAGCAGATTCTATTTCAGCTTCAGTAATGGTATCTGGATCATCAAAGAACTTCTCCATCAAGTTGTCGTCATATTCGGCAACAGACTCAATAAGTTTTTCTCTCCACTCAGCAACCACATCAACTAAATCTTCAGGAATTGGAACTTCCTCGTAAGTCATCCCTTGAGTGTCGTCATTCCAAACAATAGCTTTGTTAGAAATAAGGTCAACAACACCTTTAAAAGTTTCCTCAGCACCTATAGGCACTTGAAGTGGAACTGGATGTGCACCTAAACGCTCTTTCACTTGAGCAACCACATTAAAGAAGTCTGCACCAGCACGGTCCATTTTATTTACAAAACCAATACGTGGCACATTATATTTGTCAGCTTGACGCCAAACTGTTTCAGATTGAGGCTCAACACCACCTACTGCACAAAATAATGCAACAGCACCATCTAATACACGTAAAGAACGTTCTACCTCAACTGTAAAGTCAACGTGACCCGGTGTATCGATAATATTCATCTGATATTCTTGCTCTCTGTACTTCCAGAAACAAGTTGTTGCAGCAGAGGTAATGGTAATACCACGCTCTTGCTCTTGCTCCATCCAGTCCATGGTAGCTGCACCATCGTGAACCTCACCAATTTTGTGAGAAACACCAGTATAATACAATACACGTTCTGTTGTAGTAGTTTTACCAGCATCGATATGCGCCATGATACCGATATTACGTGTAAATTTTAGATCTCTTTTAGCCATCTTATTAGTTCTTAATGATTAAAATCTAAAGTGAGAGAATGCCTTGTTCGCTTCCGCCATTCGGTGAACATCGGTTTTCTTCTTTACTGCTGCACCCTCTTCTCTAGAGGCTGCTAATATTTCGTTAGCCAATCTAAGGGCCATGGTTTTCTCATTACGCTTTCGTGTAAATGAAATTAACCACTTCATCCCTAAAGATAACTTCCTGTCTGGACGAATTTGCATTGGTATTTGAAAGGTTGCTCCACCCACTCTTCTACTTCGTACTTCTACGTGTGGTGTAACATTTTGTAACGCTTTCTTAAAAACCTCTAATGCATTTTCTTCGTCTCCGTTCTTTTCTTCAACGATATCAATGGCATCGTAAAAAATTCTGAACGCAGTACTCTTCTTACCATCCAACATTAAGTTATTTACGAAACGCGTTACAAGCGTATCGTTAAACTTTGGATCTGGCAACAAGATTCTTTTTTTAGCTTTTGCTTTTCTCATTTTACTTTTTCTTCAGATTAACTCTGATTACTTTTTAGGTTTTTTAGCTCCGTACTTAGAACGTCTTTGAGTACGTCCATCAACACCTGCTGTATCCAAAGCACCTCTAACGATATGGTAACGTACTCCAGGAAGGTCTTTTACTCTTCCTCCACGTACCAAAACGATTGAATGCTCTTGTAAGTTGTGTCCTTCACCCGGAATGTATGCATTGACTTCGTTACCATTGGTTAACCTTACCCTTGCTACTTTACGCATTGCAGAGTTTGGCTTCTTTGGTGTTGTAGTGTACACACGAGTACAAACACCTCTTCTTTGAGGACAAGCATTAAGTGCGGCCGACTTACTTTTTTTAGTAAATGTTTTACGACCCTTACGTACCAACTGTTGAATAGTAGGCATATTGCTTTTTCGTTTATAATTCGTTTATATACAAAATCCCTAATTTTTAGGGACTGCAAATGTATAACTTTTATGCACTTAATCAAATAGGGACAACCTTTTATTT
>NTKG01000020.1 GCA_002457305.1 Bacteroidetes bacterium MED-G21
GTTTTACTTAAGGAATTTAATTCTATTGCGACGTCTCGAGCACCTTCTGTTTCTAAAAGACTTATCGGATTATCATTTAATATAAAACTGTAAGGATTGTCATTTACCAGCATAATATCATGCTTTTTAGCAAAGGCAACAGCTTTTTTGAAGTGTTCTTTTGTAGCATTTGTGCCAGTGGGCATGTGTGGGTAATTGAGCCACATCATTTTCACGCCTGTTAAGTCTTGTTTTTCAATCTCTTTATAATTGGGAAGCCAGTTGTTTGATTCACTTAAATCGTATGTAATGATGTTTGCTTGCATAAGATTTGATACTGATGCATAGCTAGGGTAGCCTGGGTCTGGAATTAGAACGGAGTCGCCTTTGTTTAAAAAGGCCATGGAGATGTGCATGATGCCTTCTTTAGAACCCATTAGGGGTAGAATTTCCTGGTTTGGATTGAGCGATACACAATAATGTTTTAAATAAAAATTAGCAATGGCTTCTCTAAGTTCAGGAATACCTTGGTAGCTTTGGTATTGATGTGCTCCTTTAGTGTTTGCCGTTTCATTTAATGCTTTAATTACAGCATCTGGGGGCGGAAGGTCGGGGCTCCCAATGGCCATGTTTATAATTTCCTTTCCTTCTTTTCGCAAAGCAGCGACTTCTCTTAATTTTTTAGAGAAATAGTATTCTTTAACATTGCTTAATCGATCTGCTTTTTGAATCATAATAAATGCCCTTTAATTTGTTCATGTATCAATTTTATTATTAGCTATATTTTTAAATATTATATCGCTAACAGCCCATCTACATGAATGTAATTAGAGCATAAATTTAATTTTTTTATTTGTTGTTAATGGGGACATTTTTATAAAATAGTGTGAATATATTTACACATGTTGTTATATTTGCCACCTTGTATAACAAAAATGCATAGAAAATTATGGAATCAATGATGATATATTTGCCAATTGTAATGGCGCTTATTGGCCTACTATATATGATGGTCAAGCAATCTTGGGTTTTAAAACAAGATGCCGGAGACGGTAAAATGAAAGAAATTTCTGACCACATTTATGAAGGCGCCTTAGCGTTTTTAAATGCTGAATATAGACTGTTAACCTTATTTGTTGTTGGTGTTAGTGTTTTATTGTTTGTTGTATCTACAATAGTGCCTTCTACACACTGGATGATTGTGATTGCATTCATTGTAGGTGCTTTTTTCTCGGCTTTGGCTGGAAATATGGGAATGAAGATCGCAACGAAAACAAATGTAAGAACAACACAAGCAGCAAAAACGTCTCTTCCTAATGCACTTAAAATATCATTTGGAGGCGGAACCGTAATGGGACTTGGTGTTGCTAGTTTAGCTGTTTTAGGACTTACTGCTTTCTTTATTGTTTTTTATCAGTTCTTTATGGGTGGTGAATGGACCAATACGCATGATATGACTGTCGTTCTGGAAACTTTAGCCGGATTCTCTTTAGGAGCTGAGTCAATTGCATTATTTGCACGTGTGGGTGGCGGTATTTACACAAAAGCTGCCGATGTAGGTGCAGACCTTGTAGGTAAAGTAGAAGCTGGTATTCCTGAAGATGATCCTCGTAATCCTGCAACAATTGCCGATAATGTTGGTGATAATGTAGGTGATGTTGCCGGTATGGGTGCCGATTTATTTGGTTCATATGTTGCTACAGTATTGGCTGCAATGGTATTAGGTAACTATGTAATTAAAGACATGGGTGGAAGTATTTCTGATGCCTTTGGAGGAGTTGGACCAATTATACTACCAATGGCAATTGCTGGTGCTGGAATTATTATTTCAATCATCGGTACCATGCTGGTAAAAATTAACAGTAACGATGCTAAAGAAGCTCAGGTAATGAGTGCTTTAAATATAGGAAACTGGACCTCTATCATTTTAGTAGCTGTTTCATGTTTCGGATTATGTTACTACATGTTGCCTGAAACAATGAATATGGAGTTCTTTGGTGAAGGTGTGAAAGAAGTTTCTAGAATGAGTGTATTCTACGCAACTCTAATAGGACTAGTAGTAGGTGCTGTAATTTCTTCAGTAACTGAATACTATACAGGATTAGGAAAATCTCCAATCTTAAAAATCGTTCAACAATCTAGTACTGGAGCTGGAACAAACATCATCGCTGGTTTAGCTACAGGGATGATTTCCACATTCCCGTCAGTATTATTATTTGCCGGTGCTATTTGGGCTTCTTATGCATTTGCTGGGTTCTATGGCGTTTCTTTGGCGGCATCAGCAATGATGGCTACCACGGCTATGCAATTAGCAATTGATGCATTTGGTCCTATCTCTGATAATGCAGGAGGTATTGCTGAAATGAGTGAGCAAGATCCTATAGTAAGAGAAAGAACAGATATCTTAGATTCAGTAGGAAACACTACAGCTGCAACGGGTAAAGGATTTGCAATTGCCTCTGCAGCATTAACATCTTTGGCTTTATTTGCTGCCTACGTTACTTTTACCGGTATTGATGGGATTAATATCTTTAAAGCGCCTGTTTTAGCTATGCTATTTGTTGGTGGGATGGTTCCAGTGGTATTCTCTGCATTAGCGATGAATGCTGTAGGTAAAGCTGCCATGGAAATGGTACATGAAGTAAGACGTCAGTTTAAAGAAATTGCTGGCATTATGGAAGGAACAGGGAAGCCTGAATATGATAAGTGTGTGGCAATTTCTACACAAGCTTCATTAAAAGAAATGATGTTACCTGGTTTATTAACAATCGGATTCCCTTTGGTAATTGCATTTGTTCCAATGATTTTTGGAATGGATAATAAAGCAATTGCTGAAATGTTAGGTGGTTATATGGCTGGTGTTACAGTAAGTGGTGTCTTATGGGCAATTTTCCAGAACAATGCTGGAGGTGCTTGGGATAACGCTAAGAAATCTTTTGAAGCCGGAGTTGAAATCAATGGAGAAATGACTTACAAGGGGTCTGATGCTCACAAAGCAGCCGTAACTGGAGATACAGTTGGTGATCCATTTAAAGATACTTCAGGGCCATCTATGAACATCTTAATTAAATTAACTTGTTTAATAGGACTTGTTATTGCGCCAATATTAGGTGGTGCTTCTCATCATGCTTCGAATTCAGAAATGGATCAAAATACGACAACTATTGAAGTTCTTGATACTGAAGTAACTGAGACTAAAGAAGACTTTGTTCTTTAGTTAGATTAGATATATATACTCTAAAAAGCCATCGTTAACGATGGCTTTTTTAGTTTTAATTTTTATTGGTGTTAAATTGTCTGAGTCCGACCTCTCTGAAGAAGTTACCATTGAAGTTTATCGTACCGCCCAAATCTGAATGTTTATCTTTGTGAAACAATAGCTATTTATAACATGAAAGAAGCGCTAAATATATGTTTGTTGCAATGTGATTTGCACTGGGAAGATACTCTTAAAAATAGGACTCAGATTGATGCTTATTTAGCAGAGGTGACAGGTGCAGATATTATTCTTTTGCCTGAGCTATTCAGCACAGGGTTTTCGGTTGCTTCGACACATTTGGCTGAAACGATGGATGGTGAAACACTTACCTGGATGAAGACGCTATCCGAAAAGAAAAAAACGGTTTTATGTGGCTCTGTTATGATTGAGGATAAAGGCCACATTTATAATAGGCTATTATGGGTTGAACCCAATGGACGAGTACTTCACTATGACAAGCGACATCTATTTAGTTTGATTGAAGAAGACAAGCATTTTACTGCAGGTATTAAGCGATTGATCGTTGAGTATGAAGGCTGGAAAATATGCCCAATGATTTGTTACGATTTGCGTTTCCCAGTATTTGCGCGTAACGACGTGGATTATGATCTGATTTTATTTGTAGCAAATTGGCCCAACACAAGAATTTCTGCTTGGGATGCACTTTTAAAAGCACGCGCTATAGAAAATCAAGCTTATGTTATTGGTCTTAACCGTGTGGGGACCGATGGTTTTAATGCTGATTATCCGGGCCATTCGCAAGTTTTAGACCCTGAGGGCGACTGCATTTCTATGGCTCCTGAATATGAAGTTGGTTTGGTAGAAGTGACCTTGTCTAGGAATTATCTTATGGCATGTCGCAAACGACACCTTTTTTTATCGGATCGAGATACCTTTACGATTACGGATTAATTTCCCAATCTACTTCCAATTCCCAATTTGCTCTCAGGTTGATGAGCTCTGGATAATAATAAACTTTTTCAGGAAGGACATTCTCAAAGTAGTTTCCAGCTGTCCATTTACCATCCTGATTTGAATCGACGATAAGACGCATTTCGTAGCGCGCAGGTAAAAGTTTTTCAAAATAAAGTGGCTTGCCAGCATCTATGGTTTCCAGAATAACCCCCTCTTTAAGAAGTTCAATAAAATAAACTGTATCCTTTAATGTTGTGTTTATTTTAAGTCCAGCTAGGACGCTTTCGCCTTTGGTGTAGAAGTAAATGTTAGTGCTGTCATTTTCACTCTTATTGAGGCCTTTTATTGCCCCTTGATGCATAATGAGATTGTATTCTTTATTTACAAGATGCTCGAATTCTATGTCAAGTGTAAAATCACCTTTGATGAGGGTGAAATCGATTTGAACTGAATCTGCTATAAGCTCAATTTTGGAGCTGTCTATACTGGTAATAGGTGCAGCTGTATTTAAATGTAAGTTTTCCGAATCTTTTAAATAATCCGATGAAAGTGGCAAGATGTTTATGTTTCTTTTTAGACTGTCCTTTTTTATTAAAATAGAATCGCATCGTTGGCCCACTTTTGCCCATACATATGCAGAGTCTGAACTCATATTATACGGCCATAGAAACAGACTGTCTTTTTTAATTTTACTAAAGTATTTAAGTGTTGTATCTGTGTGAAAAGTAGCAGTATCTATTTCTTTATTATACGCCCAATGTATGCGCCCATTATCTTTATTATCGAGTAATTTTAATGTGTCTTCTTCTGAAAATAGCCATATTTTATAGGCTCCACTATCGTTTATATTTATGATTTTGTCGTGGAAAGCAATTTGTTCAGAGGCACCGTCGTATTTGTAGTTTGCATTTACATCTTTGAAGGCTATAAGCTCATAACTTCCATTTCTGATGTGTTTTATATGAAACTGATTTTGCTCATCTATTAAACTAAAGTAATCGGGTTTGTTTAGATAAATTGTAGAGTCTTTTGTTAAGTTGTCTTTTTGGTATATTCCAACGATAAGGTCTTCTGGGATTTTTTTATTTGGACAGGCAGCTAAACTTCCTTGTATTTGAAGTGAGTCAAGTTTGGCGCCGGTACTAAAGACTAAAGCATAATCTTTAAGTACATTTCCTTCGTGATAATCTGCAATTCCTTTTCCAAAATTTAGTGTGTAAGTACTATTGTCGTTTAGTTTTTCTTGGAGTTCAATAAACAGGCTTTTTCCCTTTTGTGAAATGATTGGCGATTCATTGAGTGGTGGTGAAATTAACAACTCATTGGCTAAGTTTTTTAGCACAAAGAATTCATCAAATTGAATTTCAATCATCGAAGGCTTAACCTTTGTTTTAGCTTGTTTAGGTATAGAACGCAATACGGTAGGTGGATTTGTGTCTTTTTCACCCCCCGCTGGGCTTTGTATGCTGGCACATTGCAAAAATAGGACTGTGCTCATAAAACTGAAGAAAATATATTTTAGTAGAGCGCTCAATTTTTTTGTAATGAATACCATTCGGATTTATAGAATTAGGGATTTCTATTTAAAGCTCCAATCATACTGATCGAGGTTTTCAATACATGCCTTTAGGAGCTCAATAGATTGGTGAATGTCATCTTTATGAGCCATTTCGATTACCTGATGAATGTGTCGCGTAGGGATTGAAACGGCACCTGCTATTGAGCCACCAGGCGTACTCCTTTGAATGCCCATCGTATCTGTTCCTCCTGCAGGAAGGATTTCTAATTGAGTCGTGAGTTTTTTCTTTTTGGCAATCTCTTTCATATAATTTACCATTCTGTAATCACAAATGGTTTGTGAGTCCATAATTTTTATGGCTGCCCCTTTTCCTAGTTCTGTGATTTTTTCATGTCCTGGAGCCCCTGGTACATCATAAGCGATGGTGGTATCTAAACCAAAGCCAAAATCAGGTTGAATTTGTAAGGCTGAAACTTGTGCACCACGAATTCCTACCTCTTCCTGTACAGTAAATACACCGTATACATCGTAAGGAAATTTTTTAAGTTTTTTTAGGGTTTCGATTAAGATAAAAACAGATACTCTATTGTCTATTGATTTACAATTGACGCAGTCTCCCATTTCAATTAATTCCCGTTGTCGGGTAATAGAATCGCCAACAGAGATGTATTTTTCGACCTCTTTTTTCGACATGCCCATGTCGATAAAGTAGTCTGTTGTTTTCGGCACTTTTCTTCGTTCTTCAGGACTCATAACATGAATAGGCTTAGAGCCCATAACCCCAATGAGGTCTTTTTTGCCGTGAACGATGACTCTTTGTGCTGTTAGTGTTTTTGGGTCAAAACCACCGAGTGTATGAAAGCGTACAAATCCTTTTTCATCAATATGAGTTACAATAAACCCAATTTCGTCCATGTGTGCACCAATCATTACTTTTTTATCGGATGATTGACCTTTTTTAATTGCGATAATGTTCCCTAGATTATCAATTCGGTATTCATCAACAATGTCTTTAATTTCATTAATGACAAGGTCTCTTACTCTTTGTTCAAAACCAGGTGCACCGGCTACTTCACAGATGGAAGTTAATAGGTCTATGTTTAGTTTCTTCATTATTCGATCATGCTTAGTTTTAACATGTTTGTCATTCCTTTATTTGTAATAGGCATGCTGGCAATGTTGACAACCATATCTCCACTTTGTGCGACTTTATTTTCTTTGATGATTTTTTTAATATCGGTAATGGTATCGTCTGTACTTACAAATTTATTGTAGTAGTAGCCTCTTACTCCCCATAGTAAACTTAGCGTGTTTAAGATTTGACGATTATGAGTGAAAATACAAATTTTACTCGGTGGTCTAAAACTAGAAATTTTAAATGCATTGTAGCCTGAATGCGTCATGGTCATTACTGCTTTAGCATCTACTTGTTCCGCAATTTTGCAAGCATTATAGCAAACTGTATCAGAAATATATCGCCCATCATTTTTCTCAACAGGTAGAAATTCTTCCATCTCTAAATTTGCATAATTTTCTTGACTTTTCAAGACTTTACTCATGGCTCGTATCACTTCAACAGGATACATGCCGACTGAAGTTTCACCACTAAGCATAACGGCATCTACACGGTCGTGTACTGCGTTGGCAACATCATTTACATCAGCTCTACTTGGACTTAAGCTCTTCATCATTGATTCCATCATTTGTGTTGCAATAATGACGGGCGTTGAATATTTGATACATTTACGGGTGATCATTTTTTGAAGGTTGGGAACACGCTCCATTGGCACTTCCACACCCAAATCTCCACGGGCAACCATAATCGCATCAGATTTTTTTATAATTGCATCGATTTGTTGAATCGCTTCTGGCTTTTCAATTTTTGCTACTATTTTAGCAGGTGATTTTTTTTCAGAAATAATTTTTTGCAATTTTTTTATATCATTTACAGACCTTACAAAAGATAAGCCAATCCACTCGATTCCAACCTCCAAAGCAAATTCTAAATCATCAAGATCTTTACTTGTTAAGCAGGGTAAAGATATCTTTGTGTTTGGGAGGTTCACTCCTTTTTTTGAATTTAATTCACCACCTTGAATGACCAATGCCTCAACTTCATTTTTCTTGTTAGAATTTTCAGCTTTAAGGATTATTTTCCCATCATCTAACATGATTTTATCTCCTACTTTAACGTCTTTTGGAAAATTTGGATAAGTGATATATATTTTTGACATATCACCTATACATTCTTCTGTAGTAATCGTGATTTTTTCACCTTTTTTTAAGGTTTGGTCTTCTTTAACATCTCCAATACGTAGTTTAGGTCCTTGTAGATCTCCAAGTGTGGCGACATTTCGATTTTCTTCTTCATTGAGTTCTTGTACCCATTTATATACCTGTAGGGCTTTTTTGTGGTCACTGTGAGAAAAATTGATGCGCACTACGTTAAGGCCTTCGGCAAACATTTTTCTTAAAATGGACTTGTCACAAGAGGACGGTCCAATTGTTCCAATTATTTTTGTGTTATTCATTTGATAATTAAGTTTTCTTTTGATGCAATATCATTGATGCATATTTCATAAGCACTCACGACGCGATCGAGTTTTTTTATGTTATTCATCAGTTCTAACTTTGCGTTTTCACTGTAAATGCCATGTACCTGCAGGTAGAAGTCTACTTTTGAATTTTCAGGAATGAGATATTTTGTTTTTTTTTCATTTTGAATAAATCCATCAAAAATAGTTCCTTCATTCTGGAGTCCTTCATCGCAAAGTATCTGACATTTATTTGATAATAGATACCATTGATTTTCATATTGTTTATCCCAATATTCGTATAAAGAAAATTGGGCTTTTTCAATTCCTTCAAAGAAATCCATGCTTACGTCAAGCTCACTTCTATATAATGACGTGCCAATTTCTTTGTTGAGCTTGTAACACATATGATAGTCTTTTAGAGGACTACATATACCAATGAGAATAAAGTCATAATCGTATTCAAAATCTATACTATAACTTTTTTTCGCCATGTCTTTTAATAATCTATGTAGATATCAAAGATAGCCAAAAAAGTAATTGTAATATATTTAAATTGTAAGTGCTTGACAAGCCTTTTTTGCAGCGGCTTCTTCCGCTTTTTTTTTCGACCCTGCACATGCAGTTGCAATGTTTTCATCTTTTAGAAAAAGTCCAATCTCAAAATTTTTATTGTGTGCTTGCCCGGTTTCACTAAGTAGCTTAAAGCTATAGTTAGTGTTATTTTTTTGAGCCCAATGTATAAAGTGTTTCTTATAACTGCTAATTTCTGTTTCTAGCTCATTTAGACAGAAGTGGGGCTCTATTATTTTTTTGATTATAAATTCTTTACAAAATTCAGCTCCTTTATCTAGATATATTGCAGCAATAAGAGCTTCGAAAGCATTTCCATAAACAGATGAGGGCATTTTGTCCCCCAAATTTGTTTGAACCAATGTGTCTAGTTTAATTTTTTTTGCCAGTGTATTTAGTGTTTTTCTACTTACTATTTTAGATCTAATATCTGTAAGCACTCCTTCATTTTTGTTAGGCATTTTATGAAATAAATATTCTGTAATTACAGAATTTAAGATAGAGTCGCCTAGGAATTCGAGTCGTTCATTATTGCCGTAGGTCTGAAGCCCTATAGAACTGTGGCAAAAGGCTTGATGATAAAATTCTATGTTATTTGGAATGAAGCCTATAATAGGGTAGAGTTCTTTAGTAAAAGAATCTTTTGGAGATGAAAGCTGCCTAAGCCATTTTAACATTCGTTAGAGAAAGCTTTTAGAATGATAGATGCATTGTGTCCGCCAAACCCAAATGTATTGCTCATAACGGCATTTACATTTCTTTTTTCAGCTTTGTTAAGTGTAAAGTTTAATTTGGCATCTAATTGGTCATCAAAATTCTCGTTGTTGATGGTAGGAGGTACCATGTTTTTTTGAATGGCCAAAATAGAGGCAATTGCTTCTACAGCACCTGCAGCACCTAAAAGATGACCTGTCATCGACTTGGTGGAACTAATATTTAAATTATAAGCATGTTCTCCATAGACTTCCTTTATTGCTTTAACTTCAGAAACATCACCAAGCGGGGTGGAAGTACCGTGTACATTGATGTAGTCAATGTCTTCAGGTTTCATGTGGGCGTCTTCTAATGCATTTTGCATGACTTTTTTTGCACCCAAGCCTTCAGGATGAGGCGCTGTAATGTGATGTGCATCTGCAGAGAGTCCTCCTCCCATTACTTCAGCATAAATTTTAGCTCCCCTCTTTACAGCATGCTCATATTCTTCTAGAATTAAAGTTCCAGCACCTTCGCCAAGTACAAAGCCATCACGGTCTTTGTCAAAAGGTCTAGAGGCTTTTTCAGGGTTTTCATTACGTGTAGAAAGTGCCTTGATAGCATTAAATCCTCCAACACCCGCTTCGTTAACTGACGCTTCTGATCCTCCGGTGATAATAATATCTGCTTTCCCGAGACGAATGTAATTAAAAGAGTCTATAATTGCATTAGAGGAAGAGGCGCAAGCAGATACGGTGGTGAAATTAGGACCTCTAAAACCATATTTTATAGATATAATTCCAGCAGCAATATCAGAAATCATTTTAGGGATAAAGAAGGGATTAAATCTTGGAGTCCCATCTCCTTGAGCATATGCTGATACTTCGTCATAGAAGGTTTTAATACCTCCAATTCCAGATCCCCAAATGACGCCAGCACGGTCTAAATCTATGGTGTCAAGATCAATATTAGAATCTTGCATAGCTTCAGATGTAGCTACGACTGCATATTGGGTGTAAGGATCTTGTTTTCGTGCTTCTTTGCGATCCATATGTTCGGTAGCATTGAAGTTTTTAACCTCACACGCAAATTGTGTTTTAAAGTTTGATGCGTCGAAATGTGTTATAGGTGCTGCGCCACTTTGACCACTCAATAACTTAGTCCAATATTCTGAAACATTGTTTCCTATAGGGGTTAAAGCACCTAATCCAGTTACAACAACTCTTTTCAGTTGCGTCATTATAAATTAATTTATGCTTGTTCGATGTACTCAATTGCTGAACCTACAGTTGCAATAGATTCTGCTTGGTCATCTGGTATTTGAATATCGAATTCTTTTTCGAATTCCATTATTAATTCCACGGTATCCAATGAGTCAGCTCCTAGGTCATTAGTGAAGCTCGCTTCATTTGTTACTTCACTTTCATCAACTCCTAGCTTATCAACTATAATAGCTTTTACTTTAGATGCTACGTCAGACATGTTTTTTAATTTTGGTTAATATTTTGATGCAAAGAAAGATATAAACTTAAAAATAGCCAAATTTTTTCAATCTTGAAATTAAGTATTGCTCCTTAGCACTGTTATTTAAATCTTAATTACTTTTGTTTTATGGCAAAAATTGCAATTTTCGCTTCAGGTTCAGGCTCAAATGCAGAAAATATTATTCGTTATTTTTCTGACAACAAGAATGTTAAGGTGGTGTTGGTTCTTTCAAATCAGCCGTGTTCAGGAGTATTGATTCGTGCTCAATTGCATAAAATTCCAACTTTTATTTTTACCAAAGATGATCTTAATGAGCGCACAAAGGTGCATGATGTGTTAAAAGATTACAATGCAAGCATGATAGTTTTAGCTGGATTTTTGCTTAAAATACCATTATACATGATTAAAGCTTATCCAAATTCCATATTAAATATTCATCCTGCACTTTTACCTAAGTATGGTGGGAAAGGAATGTATGGTATGAATGTTCATAGAGCTGTGGTTGAAAATAAAGAGGAAAAAACAGGGATTACAATTCATTATGTTAATGAAAATTATGACGAGGGGGCTATTATTTTTCAGGCAACATGTGATATAGACGAACACGATTTGCCAGAGGATGTTAAGACGAAGGTGCAGGGACTAGAATTACGTCATTTCCCTAGCGTAATAGAATCTATTATTCCATGAAAATTTACATATATACAGACGGCGCAGCTAGTGGAAATCCAGGACCTGGTGGTTATGGGATAGTAATGGTTGCAGGAAAGCATCGTAAAGAGTTAGCTAAAGGGTATCGACTTACTACAAATAATAGAATGGAGTTATTGGCTGTTATAGTTGCTTTAGAGCAAGTTAAAAATGAAGGTTCTGATGTTTTGGTGACCTCAGACTCTAAATATGTGGTTGATTCTGTTGAGAAGGGATGGGTTTTTAACTGGGTAAAAAAAGGATTTAAAGGAAAGAAGAATTCGGATTTGTGGAAACGTTTTTTGAAAATTTATCCAAAGCACAAGGTCAAATTTGAATGGGTGAAAGGACATAACAACCACCCTGAGAATGAAAGATGTGATGCTCTAGCAGTTAGTGCGTCTCAGAAGCAAAACCTTCCTTTTGATATGGGTTATGAAGATATTATAAAAGAAAATAAGGGTCTTTTTTAGATTTAATATTGTTCTATGCGTAGCAATAGCTCATGTTATTTTATGATTAAACGTTTATTTATTAGTGTTTCATTAAGTGTAGGTTTAGGGCTTTTACTATCATGCGGTCATCATTATTTACGGCTCTGTAAAAGCCTTCTTCACTCCACTGATGTCTTGCAATAAGAGCTTTTAGCCGCATATTAATCCAGTCTTTTGAAGTTTCTATTTCAGATGTTGACCCATTAATTCCTTTGTCTTTTGTGATTTCAATAAAATTATTGAAGACGGGTTCTTTTATGTTAAATTTATCATCAAATTCGGCTGCAGATTTATACTTGCTCAGCTCTTTTTTATGCGCATCTATGTAGTCAAATACAAAGGTGTTAATCATATTTTCAGATAAGACATCATAAAGCCAGTCAGACCGACCTGTTGTGTCGAGTGGAATAAAATAGTCTGGAGAAATACCCCCCCCACCAAATACAATGCGGCCTTCATGGGTATAAAATTTAAGTGAATCGGCAATTTTAATACTGTCTTTGTGATAAAGTTCACCATTCGAATAGCGCTTTAAAGATTCTTTTTGGTAATCATCAGAGTTTTTGGTGTATGGTTTTTGAATGCACCTTCCTGAAGGCGTGTAATATCTAGCTGTTGTTAAACGAAATGCGGCTCCATCACTCATTTGGTTTTGTTCCTGAACGAGTCCTTTACCAAAAGTTCTTCGCCCTATAATGGTTCCTCTGTCATGGTCTTGAATAGCACCTGCAACAATTTCACTTGCAGAGGCTGATCCTTCATCAATTAATACGATGAGCTTTTCTTTTTTAAATCTACCGTAGTTTGATGATTTATAAATCTGTTTATTTCGAAAAGCACCTTCTGTGTATACAATAGTTTTTCCTTTAGGTAGGAATTCATCTACCATGTTAATTGCTGCAGATAGGTACCCACCTGGGTTTGATCGTAAGTCGAGTATAAGTTTGTTCATACCCTTACTGATTAAGTCATCCAATGCTGAAATAAATTCTTCTTCTGTTGTTCCTGAAAATCTATTTACTTTAATATAACCGACTTGATCATTTACCATATAGGAAACGTCTATACTGGTAATAGGAATTTTATCACGTGTGATATTAAATTCTAGTAATCGATCTACATTTTTTCGTTTTATAAATAACAATACTTTAGTCCCTTTGTCGCCTTTAAGTGTTTTTAAAACATCTTTATTTGTGAAGCCCACGCCAGCAACATTCATGGTATCAACTTTAACGATTTTATCTCCTGCTTGAATTCCTTTTCTTTGAGAAGGACCACCAGAAATAGGACTAATTACAACAATGGTATCTTTAATAATTTGAAATTGCACACCGATGCCTTCAAAATTACCTTGCATACTTTCAGTAATGTCTTGGAGTTCTTCGATTGGTATATAACTAGAATGAGGATCAAGACTTTCTAAAGTAGAAGCAATTACTTCTTCTTGTAAACTGTCTAGGTCTATTGCGTCTACATAATTAAATTCTAGGTAGCTGAGAAGTTCTACAAGCTTTGGTAACTCCCCGGTTCCAGTGTTACTGATTTGAATATATTGGTTGGGAACAGCTAGGTACTTGCCAATATAGATGCCTAGTGTAAGCGTAAAAAGAATTAAAAATGGGTTTTTGATAGATGGTTTTTTATTCTGCATCAGTTTTTTTTTCGATCGGAATGTGAGAAATTTCTACACCAGCTTTCGTTAAAAATTCGATGCCTTCTGTGTCTTTATACTTGTTGCTAAATACCACTCTTTTTATACCCGATTGATAGATCAATTTACTACAGTCTTTACATGGCGAAAGTGTTTGGTATAAAGTAGCCCCTTCAGTACTTTGAGTAGATCGTGCCACTTTAAGAATTGCATTTGCTTCTGCGTGCAATACATACCATTTTGTATGCCCTGAGTCGGTTTCGCAAACATTTTCAAATCCTGAAGGTGTTCCATTGTAACCATCAGAAATAATCATGCGATTTTTGACGATGAGTGCACCCACTTGTTTGCGCTCACAGTAGGATAATTTAGCCCATTCTGCAGCCATTTTTAAGTAGGCTTTGTCGTATTTTAACTGCTTGTCTTGATTCACTTTTTCGTAATTACTAGCATCAGAATTTTCATCAAATATATCTAATTAAAATAAGATAGTTTCAAAAAAAAACTGTAAAATTACCCCCATATAGAACCCTATTTGTAGAGGTTTGATTATAAATGAAATAGTAAATGATGTTGGTGATGAGACACTGAAACACTATATTTGTTCTTATAAATTTATGAAACACCGTGTTGAGATTAATTTGCTTTTTCATTCTTATTTTAAACCTTAGTTGTGGGTCATCAAATGACATAAATCCATATTTAAAAAGTGGATTTGGTTATGTTGATGTTGAGGGAGGAGAAATTTGGTATGGTATACTTGGTGAAGGAGATGAACCACCCTATCTATATCTTCATGGTGGACCTGGAGGAAAGAGTAAAGGAGGAACCTATTTAAATGCGATCTCAGATAATCGGCCTATTATATTAATGGATCAGCTTGGTAGTGGCTTGTCAACATACCATGAAGACACCACACTTCTTAAAGTTGAAAAATTCGTGGGTCAAGTAAAAGCATTAGTAGATGAATTGAATTTAAATGAATTTTACCTAACTGGACACTCTTGGGGAACGGCATTGGCTTTAGAATATTATCTTAAACATCCCGAGGGTGTAAAAGGAGTTGTATTTAATAGTCCTTTCTTCTCAACTTCTATTTGGGTAGCTGATTGTGATACCCTGATTACTCAATTACCGGACACCATTCAACAGCATATTGCGATAGCTGAAAAAACAAATGCATTTGAAACCAGATCTTATCAGAATGCAATGAGAGCTTTCTATCAAAACTTCATGATTAGATCAATAGATGTAAATTGGGATAGTATTCCGGGTTATGAATTATTTAATAACTCATTCGGTAATATGGATATTAGCGGTAATAATTTTATATACAACTATATGTGGGGACCGAGTGAATTTAGTCCAACAGGAACATTAATTAATTATGATATTCATCAAGCTTTGAGTAAAATAAGTGTTCCTGTTCTGTTCACTACTGGTGAGTTTGATGAAGCTCGCCCGTCAACAGTAAAGAGATTAGCTTCTTTTGTTTCCGATGTAGAGTATATTGAGGTCCCGAATGCCGGTCATGCTAGTAGTATTGATAATCCTCAAGTACTTATTAAGGCTCATCGAGATTTTGCTAATAGGCTTGATAAAGAATAGATAATATTCTATGTTGTGATCAAAACTCACAAAATAGAAGAACCCTATTTGTAGTTGTTTGATTATAAATGAAATACCAAATGAATTAGGAGATACGACATTCAAATTACACTTTTATTGTCTGATAATTTAATCAGTTTTAATTCTCTTTACTACTGATCCATGATCATATATTTCAATATTGTATAAGGAAAGAGAATTTTTTTATCTTTAAAGTTGTGTTTTGAGGGGTTTTAATAACACTTAAGCATTTTACCTTCCTGTAACATTTAGAATTTTCGTTTTCTTTTTTAAGGTCCTTAATATGATGGTTATGCTTCCAATAACGCATAATGAATAGGCCCAAAAGTCATCAAGATGCCATTGGTTGAATCTTGTAAAGTTTTCTATTAAATCAAAGAGTGCAAAAGTAAAGAAGAGTGCAAAAAAACCGCTGTATTCTCTTTTGAGAACGTTTTTAATTGAAAAGTTAAGATTTGGTTGTTTCCAACCCATTAGTCGCGGAATAAATATAGGCGTTTCCATAGTCCATTTAAGGTAGGGTTCACCGTATTTGTTTCGCAAGAAGTTTTCTTCTGCAAAAATAATACGTTCATAATACATCCAAAAACACATAATGTATAAAATACTAAACCAATGAACATCGATAAATAATATGATGGCGAACCACATAAAGAAATTACCCAAATATAGTGGGTTGCGCATCAGGCTGTACATGCCTTTTGTGTTTAGTTCCTCTGCAACTTGTCCGTGGGTGTTTCTACCAGAGGTGCCTTTTGGTGTATACCCTAAAGTAATTGCT
This sequence comes from Bacteroidetes bacterium MED-G21, assembly GCA_002457305.1. Taxonomy (GTDB): domain Bacteria; phylum Bacteroidota; class Bacteroidia; order Flavobacteriales; family UBA7430; genus MED-G21. The sequence continues at coordinate 16,203 of NTKG01000020.1, forward strand.
CTAATTAGTTGTCCTAGGAGGCCTACTGCTAAGCATCCTATTTCAAAAGTAAGAGAATGAATTTCTTTACCCATGACATGGATGTTGTATAGGTAAATTGCTAATCCCAAAACTGCGAATGGAACAGGTAGGTTAGATCGGTATTTGAATAATTTGTTTCCTTGTTCATTAAGTTCTTCTATAAGCGCCATTTTTATTGTTTAATTGAATACGCTAAAATAGGTTATCTTTGGTACATACAATCAAAGCGTTGTAAATATGTATAAAGCAAAAGTAGCAGAACAGACTTTTGAGTTTGAATTTTCAGATGAAAAAGCATTAGAAGGTACCGTAAATTGCGAGGCTTTTAAAATGGATACAGCTCAACAAGGTGATGTTCATCATGTACTACATAAACACGGATCTTACAAAGTTAAAATGGTTCGTTTTGATAAAGAGAATAAAACATGTGTTATTCAGGTTAACAATAATGAGTATGTTGTAAGTGTAGAGGATCGATTTGATGTACTTCTTCATCAGTTGGGAATGGATAATATAAACAACCAAAAAGTCAATGAGCTAAAGGCGCCTATGCCAGGTTTGGTTTTGAGAATAATGGTTCAGCCAGGAGATTCTGTTGTTAAAGGTGATGGTTTGATGGTTTTGGAGGCGATGAAAATGGAAAATATTATTAGGGCTCCATCTGATGGTATTGTGAGATCTATAGAAGTTGAAAAAACTGATGCCGTTGAGAAAAATGAAGTTTTAATTGTGTTCGAATAAGTTTTATAAACCGCCAATAAGCCAAGCGAGAGAATTACCTTTCAAGCTTTTTGTTACGCTTTTTACGCGATCAGAAAAATTTGTCTTCATAGGGTCGTAAGGCACTAAAATAGGATTACCCAAACTATCCGTCTTATATAAAGCATTTGTTCTGTTATACACAGAGTCGTAAGGTATCCCAAAATAAAATCCATAAAGATGGTTGTCTTTTAGTGGGTTTGAAAATGCCATAGCTTCTTTTACACCTTGTTTAAGTTGACGAATTATAATGCTATTTTTAGTATCAATCTCTAGGTGTGAAACGTCATCCGCAAAAAATGTTGCTAAAAATGGGTCATCATGAACTTCGGCATACAAAATAAAATCTTGTATTTCTTTAATGCTACAGATAACAACAGTGCCATCTTTAAGATTTATTTTATCTTGAGCATTTATTTTACCATGGTGTGTAAATAAAAATATCCCAAAACAGTATGCGTATATGAATGCAGTGTTTTTCAAAAATGTCATTAATTCTTTAAGTCATGAGTTTTATGTCTCATAAATCATTTTTTCAGGTTAAAAAGACTTTGTGAATGTTGCTTAGAATTTTTCTATTTGTTTAATGTCCACTTCAACCAGCGCTTTAAATCTTTCGACTCTCTCATTTAGCGCATTAGATTTTAAATATGCTATTTTATCAGTTCCAAATTTTTCTACAGTAAGAGATGCTAGTGCAGAGCCATAGATGATGGCACGCTTCATATTCTCAAATGATAAATCTTTAGTTTTCGCTAGGTAGCCAATAAAGCCGCCCGCGAAAGTGTCACCAGCTCCAGTTGGGTCAAAAACTTCTTCTAGTGGGAGAGCGGGAGCAAAGAAGCAATTTTCTGCTTTATCAAAAAGAAGAGCGCCATGTTCTCCTTTTTTAATAATGAGGTATTTAGGCCCTAGTGTTAAAATTTTTCGAGCCGCTTTAACCAAAGAGTATTCGCCTGACATTTGCCGAGCCTCTTCGTCGTTTATTGTGAGTAAGTCTACCATGCTAATGGTTTCGAGGAGTGCTTCCCATGCAATATCCATCCAAAAGTTCATGGTGTCTAATACGACAAGTTTTGGTCGTTTTTTTAATTGATTAAGAACTTTTCTCTGGATGTTTGGTTCTAGGTTTCCCAGCATTAGGAATTCGCAATTTTGGTAGTTGTCGGGCACAACTGGGTCAAAGCCTGCTAAAACATTTAATTCTGTTACAAGTGTATCACGGCTATTCATGTCGGTGTGGTACTTTCCTTCCCAAAAGAATGTTTTTCCACCTTTAACAACTTGGATGCCGTTAGTGTTAATGTTGTGGTCTTGAAGGATTTTATGGTATTTGTCTGGAAAGTCATCACCAACTACTGAGACAATATTTATTATGTCAGTAAAATATGATGCAGCAACTCCAATGTAAGTCCCAGCTCCACCTAATATTTTATCTGTTTTACCTAATGGTGTTTCAATTTTATCGAAAGCTACCGTTCCAACTATTAGTAAACTCATTTTATTTTTTCCCCAAATATATTCTTAATTAATCAGATTTTTATTTTTCTGGCAATATTCATGCTTTTATTGTTTAAGCAAATAGTGTTTTCACCTATTTTTTACTTTTTAAACACATTTTATGAGTAATACTACCTATAAAACAATATTTTGTGTTATATTTACAGACTAAACTATTGAATAAAAAGGGTTGTAATCTTCTACAACTCTTATATCTATTGCAAACGACATTTTCCCCCGGGTGTTGCTTTTGCAAAAAATAATGGGGTAACATTAACTAAATTTTTTAATTATGAAGAAAATTACATTATTTCTTTTGTCGTTATTTTGTGTTTTTTCACTTTCTGTGATGGCACAAGATACTGGAAATCCTTGTCCTGAAGGAGAGATTTTAGATTGTGCTGGTGTTTGTGCATCCGCATCTTGGTTAGGAGATGGATATTGTGATGATGGTGCTTTCGGTGCTGATTTCACCTGTGAAGATGCAGAGGCTGTGGATTGTCCTGATCTTGTTGACCCTGTTGACCCTGTTGACCCTATTGATTCTGTTGATGCAGTGTCATGTGCTGATGGAGAGTTTTTAGTTACCGTCGATGATGGAGTTTGGCAAAGTGAAGTGGGTTGGTCTATTAACGCCTGTGATGGAAGCGTAATAGCTTCAGGAGGTGCTCCATTTTCTGAATGTGTTGCTGGTTTAGGTTTTAATTTTGTTTTAAACGCTACTGACTCGTATGGTGATGGCTGGGGTGGAAATGTGTTATCTATACCGGATTTAACAGTTGAAACATTTACATTGGAAACTGGATCTGCTGGTAGCTATGTTTTTGGTTCATGTGGTGTTCCAGGATGTACTGATTCATTAGCATGTAACTACAGTGCAGATGCGACATTCGATGATGGTTCATGTGATATTCCTGCTGCAGGATTAGATTGTGATGGTAACTGTCTTTCAGGTGTATTAGTTACAGCTGGTGGTGGTATATGGGAAGGTGAAGTATCTTGGTCTGTTTTAGGCTGTGAAGGAGATACTTTAGCCTCTGGTGGTGCGCCGTTTGCAGGATGTGTAGATGGTTTAGGTAATCACTCTGTATCTATGAGTGATTCTTTTGGTGATGGTTGGTCTGGGACTGTATTATCAGTAGGAGATGCTAGTTATTCACTAGGTGGTGGATCTGATACCTTAAACCTAGCATCGTGTGCCGTACTAGGTTGTACAGATTCAAATGCTAGTAATTATGATCCAGCTGCTAATGTAGATGATGAGTCATGTGAGTTTGCACTCATACAAGGTTGTACAGATTCATTAGCATGTAACTATGATTCAGCTGCAGAGCAAGATAATGGTTTGTGTGAATACCCAGCAGAGGGCTTAGACTGCGATGGTAATTGTCTTGTAGGAGAACTACTTACTATGAATGATTCATGGGGCGATGGCTGGAATGGTGCAGTATTGACAATAAATGGTGATGATTACACTGTTGAAGGATCATCGGCAACAGCTTGTGTAGATATATCAGGGTGTGTTGTTATTTCTTGGACTTCAGGTACATTTGATTCTGAAACTTCATGGACTTTAGATTCTTTATCTGGTTCTGCTGGTTCTGTACCTGCTAACCCTATAGGGGATTGTGTTAGTGGGTGTTTGGATACTTTGGCAGTGAATTACAACGCAGATGCAGATCTCTCAGATAATAGCTTGTGTGAGTATCCTAACACGTGTGCTTATGCTCAAAACCTAGGTGTGTTTTCAGATAGTACTTCGGGTTCTGGTAACACCGGATCTTCTTCATGGTTCTCTTTTGAACATCTTGGAGATGGAGACGCTGTAGTATCTGTTGATGCCGATACTGAATTTCCTGAATATGTTTATGTTTCGTTTTATGCTGATTCTTGTGGTGGTACTCAGCTTACTCCTTCTGAAGAAGGTGCTTACTTGGTGTCGTTTGAGTCATATTATGTACATGTTGAATCTGACGCTATTATTGGAGATGTAGACTTTAATATTTCTATAGATGTGACTATTGAAGGGTGTACTGATCCTGGTGCAGCAAATCCTAATCCTTTGGCTAACACAGATGATGGTTCTTGTATTTATATTTATGGTTGTACAGATGTTATTGCTGAAAATTACAATTCTGAAGCAACTAATGATGATGGTTCTTGTGAATATGTTTATGGTTGTACTGATGGAGATTTGGATGATGGCACTCCAGTTGCTGAAAACTATAATCCTGGTGCGACTGTTGATGATGGCTCGTGTACATATCTAGAGTGTCCTCAGATTGCTGCAATACTAAATTTGTATAGTGGGTCTTATGGAAGCGAGGTTAGTATGTCTATTTCTGATTTAAATGGTCAAATATTAGCATCTTTACCTGACACAAGCAGTGGACAGCTAGCTTTATCAAATGGAACAACATATCCAATTGATTTGTGTTTGTCTGAAGCAAATGCTTATACCATTATTATGAATGATGAATATGGTGACGGTTGGAATGGCGCTAGTTTTGAAATTACTTCTTGTGAAGGTCAATTGGTGGTTAGTTCAGGTGCATTAGCTGACCCTACTGATGTTGATTCTTCAGGTTTCTTAATTAATAATAATTTTGCAGACACTCTTTCTTTTACTGTTGAAGACTGTTCTAATTATGCATTTGGTTGTACTGATTCGTTAGCTCTTAATTATGATCCAGTTGCTGACACTGATAATGCTTCATGTCGTTATTATGGTTGTATGGATATTAATTACTTAGAGTACGATGAAAACGCAACAGATGATACGGATCCTTCGTCGTGTTTAACGGAGATTGTTTTAGGATGCTTAGATACTTTAGCATTAAATCTCGATTCTTTAGCAAATACTGCAGACAATTCCATGTGTGAATATCCGATTGAATGTGAAGAAGGTCTTTCTGGAATAATCATTGATATGAATGATTCTTTTGGTGATGGTTGGAATGGTGCTAGCGCGATATTAACTTCTGTTGATGGATCCGAGGTTTGGACTGGAACTATCAGTTCTGGAAACTACAACCGTGATGTAGTTTGTGTTGCACCAGGTTGTTATTCACTATCAGTTGGAGGTGGAACTTGGGATTCTGAAATTAGCTGGTCTGTATTTTTTACAGAAGGTGGCGCTCCTGTATTAGAAGGTGGTGCTCCTGAATTAAACTATTTATCTATCGGCTCTGATGACTCTTGTTCTGTAGCTAACTTCGCAATAGGATGTATGGATCCTTATGCTATTAATTATGATCCATCAGCTACATCTGATGACGGCTCATGTGTAATTGCAAATGCATTTAATTGTGATGATGCTCAAGAAATTATATTTGATCTTCCATTTAATGGTGTTGCTGCTTTTAATGCTTGGTTTAGTTTCTCTAATGACCAAGATTCAGCACTTTTCTTAGCTGATATTAACTCAGGATTCTACTCTGTTGATCACCAAGTTTATAATGCAGATTGTGATTCTTTAGTTTCAGTAGAAGGTCCTTTAGCGGTTGGTGATTATGTAGTTCATCTTACTTCAACTTCTAATCCTACTTATACAGCTACTTTCTCACTTGAAGAAGGCGTGCTAGGATGTATGGATCAGTATGCTAATAATTACGACACACTTGCAAATATTTCAGGTGAGTGTGATTACTCGTGTTCAGAAATAGCTTCTGTGCTAGAAATTAATGTTGGATCATACCCAGGTGAGCTATTCTGGCAGTTTATAGATGACCAAGGACTCATAGTTTTTGAAGGTGGAGACTATTCTGGTTCATCCAATGATACTATTGGTCTTTGTTTAACCGAAGGTGCTTCTTACACATTTAATGCATTTGATTCATATGGTGATGGTTGGAACGCTGCTTCCTACTCAATTAGTACAGTATGTGATTCTGTTACGACTTATATTCAAGCTAATAATGGTGGTGAATCGCCTAATAATGATTCAACTATTGTTGCTGGTGACTATTATTTAGAGTCTACAGAGGTCTTTACAGTTGTTTCTTGTGATGATGTTGTTTCTGGATGTACAGATGAAACTGCTGACAACTATAACGCTGATGCAAATTTAGATAATGGATTGTGTGAATTTGGAGGTTGTACTGACAATACTTTCGCTGAATATAATCCTAATGCAAATACAGATGACGGTTCATGTGTCACGCCTCTTTGTGCAGCTGGTGAAACAGCTATTAATATTGTTGTAGGCGGTGGATCATATCTATCAGAGATTTCATATGTAGTAGAATCATGTGAGGGAGATACTCTTTTTGCTGGTGCTGGTGCTGTTGATTCTTCTTTCTGTAAAGCATGGCCAGATAATTATAAGATTGTTATGAATGATTCTTATGGTGATGGTTGGAATGGTAATACATTTACTCTTAATGATTCTGTTTATGGCGGTGACTTTACTACAGGTACATTATCTACAGCTATTGTTGGAGAATGTATTTACCTTGGATGTACTGATCCTGGTTTTGCAGAATATGACCCTACTGCAAATGCTGATGATGGCTCATGTGCTACAGAACTCTGTGGTGATGGAGAGTCAAGTTACAGTGTTGTTGTAGGAGGAGGAGCATACCTTAGTGAAATTTCATGGAAAATTCAAGCATGTGATGGAGAAACGCTATTCGCTGGTGCTGGTGCTGTTGATTCTTCGT
>NTKG01000021.1 GCA_002457305.1 Bacteroidetes bacterium MED-G21
AACAATATAGGCTTTAGTATTCTTTGGCAATTAGAGAGATTCGATTAGATTTGTAGAAGAAAAAAGAAATTAACTCTAAAAACCATATCAAATGAAAAAAATAATTCTAGGTGTTGTATTTGCAGTAGCAGGTGTATTTGTTTCTCAAGCTCAAGAAATCTCTTTTGAAAAAGAAATTCACGATTTTGGAACATTTGAGCAACATGGCGACGGAAATTATGAATTCAAATTTACAAACACTGGAGATGCTCCTTTAATTATTTCTAACTCAAAAGGATCTTGTGGATGTACTGTTCCTGTATGGCCAAAGGAACCAATTGCTCCAGGAGCAAGTAATGTGATTAAAGTAAAATACGATACGAAAAGAATCGGTGCATTTAACAAAAGTGTAACGATTACATCAAACGCAGTAACAAACCCTACACAGGTTATTCGTATTAAAGGTAAAACACTTGCTGTAGATGGAACATCTACGACTCCTGTAAAAAAACCAACAGGAAGTTCTCCTATTGCTAAACCAAACAAATAAGAGGTTTATTCAAAATAATTTAAGAAATTTGTCTCGCTAGTTTGCGAGACATTTTTTTTTGATTAAAATATAAAAACCAAACCATGCCAAAAATTTCAGCCAAAGGGCTTTGTATGCCAGAATCACCTATTCGAAAATTGGTTCCTTTTGCCGAAAATGCTAAAAAAAGGGGCACTCAAGTCATTCACTTAAATATTGGTCAACCAGACATCAGTACTCCTAAGATTGCATTAAAGGCAATACGTAATTTTAAACCTAATGTAATAGCATATAGTCACTCAGCTGGAAACCAATCTTATAGAGAAGGTTTGGCTCATTATTACCAAAATGTTGGAATTGATGTAGACCATACTCAAATCCTAGTAACTACAGGAGGCTCAGAAGCAATTTCAATCGCACTAAATACAATTATGGATAAAGGTGATGAAATCATTATCCCAGAGCCATTTTACGCCAACTACAATGGATTTTCTAATGCTGCAGACATCACTGTAAAACCAATTACCTCTTCGATTGATAATGGCTTTGCATTACCTTCAATTTCAGAATTTGAAAAATTAATTACCCCAAATACAAAAGCAATATTAATTTGCAACCCTGGTAATCCAACTGGATACCTATATACTAAAGATGAATTAAACGCTTTAAAAAAAATTGTTTTAAAGCATGACCTTTTCCTCATAGCAGATGAAGTTTATAGAGAATTTACTTATGACGGGAAAAAACATATTTCAGTCTTGGAAATAGATGAATTAGATCAAAACACAATTCTTATAGACTCTGTTTCTAAAAGATACAGTATGTGTGGAGCAAGAGTTGGATGCATAGTCACAAAAAATAAAGAAGTACTTGAAACAGCATTAAAATTTGCTCAGGCTAGACTAAGCCCCCCTTCCTTAGGTCAAGTTGCTGGGGAAGCTGCACTAAATACGCCTAAGAGTTACTTTACAGAAGTTATAGATGAATATGTAAATCGTAGAGACCTTCTTATTGAAGGACTTAATAAAATTGATGGTATTACTTGCCCTAAACCTTCTGGTGCCTTTTATTGTATTGCACAATTACCTATTGATGATGCAGACAAATTTGCGAAATGGCTATTAGAGAAATTTAGCTGGAATAACAAAACAGTTATGGTAGCACCTGCTCAAGGATTTTATTCAACTCCTGAGATAGGAAAACAGCAGATACGTATTGCATACGTACTTAACTTAGAAGAACTTCAAAATGCAATTTCTATTCTAGAAGAAGGACTAAAAGTATATCCAGGAAGACAATAATGAATAAAAAACAAACAAACGCAGTTGATATTGCAAATATTCTAGAACGATTATATCCGGAAACACCTATCCCTCTAAAACATAAAGACTCATATACCCTCCTAATTGCAGTATTATTATCGGCGCAATGTACAGATGAACGCGTAAATAAAATTACTCCAATACTATTTGCTAAAGCAGACAATCCTTCTGATATGGTAAAATTATCGGTTGAAGAAATTAAATCTATTATTACACCATGTGGCTTATCTCCAAGAAAATCTAAAGCGATACATGAATTATCTAAAATTATTATTCAAAAGCATAAAGGTATCGTTCCTAATAGTTTTGAATATCTAGAAGAACTCCCAGGAGTTGGTCATAAAACAGCATCTGTAGTAATGGCTCAAGCATTTGGCATTCCAGCTTTCCCAGTAGATACTCACATTCATCGACTGGCATACAGATGGAAATTAACAAATGGTAAAAATGTTGATCAAACTGAAAAAGATTTAAAACGCTTATACCCAAAAGAATTGTGGAATAAATTACATCTACAAATTATTTTCTTTGGTAGAGAATATTGTCCTGCAAGATCTCACAAACCCGAAACCTGTCCAATTTGTAAAAAATATGGCCGCAAAACATTATTTAAATGAAAAACACATTTCTTCTTCTAATTCTCATCTCATGCGTGGCGTGTCAAAACAAAAATGATGATGAAATCATTTCATTGTTAAATCAAAAAATAGACAACTGGCATAATGCAGCATCAAAAGCAAATTTTGATGATTACTTTAATTTTATCTCTAATGATGGCATCTTTATTGGGACAGATGTAAGTGAAAGATGGACTAAAACAGAATTCTCAAACTTCTCGCAACCCTATTTTGAAAAAGGTAAAGCATGGTCATTTTCTGCTAAAGAACGTAATATTCGTTTAAATAAAATTAAAACAATAGCATGGTTTGATGAAGTATTAGATACGTGGATGGGAGATTGTAGATCAACAGGTGTCTTAAGTATCAATAATGGACAATGGCAATTAGAACATTATCAACTTTCGGTGACAATAGATAATGAGCTGATGCCTCAATTTCTTGAGATTACTAAATCAGAATAAAATGATAAAACACTCAATTAAAATAGAAAAAACTGCATACTATTATTCAATTGGAGAATTAAATAAAGAAACAAATGAAATATGGATTGTATGTCACGGATACGGTCAATTAGCTAAGTACTTTATTAAAAAATTTGAATGTGTGGAAAAACAGAACAGATTCATTATAGCTCCTGAAGGGTTTAACAAATTCTATATTAATGGTTATAGTGGTCGTGTAGGAGCCAATTGGATGACTAAAGAACAAAGACTCGATGAGATTGATGACTACTGCTTATACCTAGAGAAATTGACAGATCTTATAAGACCCCAAGCGCATCCAAAATGTAAGATTAAAATTATTGGATTTTCTCAAGGCACTGCAACAGTTAGCAGATGGATACTAAAAACAAAACACAAAATAGAAACCCTCATTTTATGGGGAGGTAAAATTGCATTCGATTTTAACTTTTCTCTTTTCAAACAGAAACACTCAGAAACTAAAAACTATGTTGTTTTTGGTACAAAAGATGAATTTTATTCACAAGAAGATATACAAACTTACCGAAAAGAGTTAAATGATTTTAAAACAGAATGGATAAGTTATAGCGGTGGTCACGCCATAGATACTAAAACCTTAAAATTACTTGAAAATTAAGCAGATTAATACTCTTCATCATTTGATAAATACTCAAGCAAAGCAGCAGAAGACATCTTAAGCTGATAGCCTTCTCCAGGAACCATGTCTGTAATATTAGAAAAATTCCAGTCGGGATAATACACATTACCCAAACCATCTTTCACAATAATTACACTTTCTGCAACGTCTTGAAAAACAAGTACCACATCAGCAGGTTCCTCTCGTAAATATGCAATCATATTCCAACCAAGATCTAATTCAATAGGAGTTAATTCTGGCATTAATTGAGTTCCTATAATCTCCAGTACAGAATTCGAACTTACTTTAACTTGGAAGCCTTGTCCAATTCCTAAATCTATATCAATACCCCAAGTTGGAAGAAATGCTGCACCAACATTATTCTTAACAATTATAGTTTGATCAATGATATCCTGAAATACAACTGACATAGAATCATTTACCGGATCAATATAAGTTGAGAACAAACTCCAGCCTTCATTAAGAACCACCATCTGAGTATCTAACACAGGATAAATACAAGAGCCGTCATCAATCAAATTGATAGACTGAAAATTTAATGCATTTATATCTGAACAACCATATGCTTCGCATTTACCCACATAAAGAGTGTCGTAACTTCCATTATAATAAAAATCTTCTGGTGCATTTCTATAGTGTTCGTCAATAAATTCATTTATTGTTACTGCATCAAAACAATCATTGAGATAAGTCCATTCCCATGCAACTACAGCAATGTTTGTAGGTAAATCAACATAAGGTGTAAGCACCCATCTAAATTCACCGCCATCATCATCAGGTCTAGAACAGGCTATGGTCCTTAATGAATCTACAATCTCTTTTTCAACACACGGGTGATACAATATCGCAATACCGCCATGCTCCAAATTATGAATATAACGTTGTGGTGGCATGTATTCATACTCTCCCCATCTTCCCCACATAGATCTATGAGGCCCACTCGAGGGAGGACTTTCATCATAACAAAGACCAATAGGATTATTATAATGTCCAGCTCCATCACTAGGCTCATTAATAATTTCAGGCTCACAATTTATTGGGAAGGCATTACCGTCACAACTAAAATCAACAATATCATCAATACTTTCTGGGCAAAAATACTCACAAGAACCATTATCTACACTTGCATTTTCACTATAATTCAATGCTTCAATATCTGTACATCCTTCAATATAGCCTATACAATCTAGCATAATCGGTTCTAAATCATCACACTCGCCATTATTAGATAAAGAAACATTCATAATACTTCCTAACTGAGATGCATCAATAAATTGGAGAAATTCACAACATGAATTAAGGGATGTGTTTCCTTGAATAAAAACTTGTTGTGCACTGTTTAATGAAGATATCGAGCTCAAATCTGTTACAGACGTATTTAATAAATAGAAACCACCTGATACCACAGATAGAGAAGATAGTGATGACAAATCTGCGATACCAGAACCACTCAAAACCAAATTACCTTGAAATATTTCACACCCTGAAAGAGAGTCTAACTGGTTTTGTGAAGTAATTGTACCTAAATCTTCACACTGAGAATACAAGGGCGAGGAGAGGAAGCTTACTAAAAAAAATATGATATATTTTTTTAACATATGTTTATTTTAATGATATAAAATTAGTAAGAATATAACTTAATTCAAAAATTGAGAAATATTCGCAAATAAAATCCAAAAAAAAACCCCGAAAACGGGGCTTTAAATAATTTAAGCTTCAGCTTTAGGCCCTCCAAAATTTAGAGGCACTTGTTGCTGTTTTCCAGCATCTTTAATCTCACCAAACTGAGATTCATACTTCTTCAAATTATCAACTAAAGCTTTAAGCAAGCGCTTAGTATGCTGGGGTGTTAAAACCACTCTCGATTTAACTTTTGCCTTAGGCATACCTGGCATCATCGATATAAAGTCAACAACAAATTCTGTTGGTGAATGATTTACAACAGCTAAGTTTGAATAAAAACCTTGAGCTAATTCCTCAGGTAATTCTATACTTACTTGTTTTTTTTCTTTTTTATCAGCCATAATTTATTCTTCAACAATTAAAGCTTCATCTTGCACTGGTGGTTTAGGTGTATTTAACATACTTTCCAGTTGGGATTTATTCCCTACAACCATTTTACCATACTTTTTAAGTCCTGTACCTGCTGGAATCTTATGACCAACAATTACATTCTCTTTCAGTCCATCAAGCGTATCTACTTTTCCATTAACTGCTGCTTCATTAAGTACTTTTGTTGTTTCCTGGAAGGAAGCTGCAGACAAGAAACTCTTAGTCTGTAAAGATGCTCTTGTAATACCTTGAAGAACAGATGTTGAAGTTGCTGGAACAGCTTCTCTGGCTTCCACAGGCTTCATGTCTTTACGTTTCAAAACAGAATTCTCATCTCTCAATTTTCGTAATGGTACAATTTGTCCTGATTTAAAGTTCTCAGAATCACCTGGATCAACAACATACATTTTTCCAAATATCCAATCATTTTCTTCAAAAAAGTCATTTTTATGAACCAAATTACCTTCTAAGAAACGCGTATCGCCAGCATCATTAATTTGAACCTTACGCATCATCTGACGAACAACAACCTCAAAATGCTTATCATTTATTTTCACACCTTGAAGACGGTATACTTCTTGCATCTCATTCACCAAATACTGTTGAACTGCAGTAGGCCCCTTAATCGCTAGGATTGTCTTTGGTGTAATGGCACCATCTGAGAGTGAAGTACCTGCTTTTACATAGTCATTTTCCTGAACAAGAATCTGCTTAGAAAGCGATACCAAGTATTTCTTTACTTCACCTGTTCTTGACTCAATAATAACCTCGCGATTACCACGCTTAATTTTACCGTAAGAAACAATACCATCAATCGCAGCAACAACTGCAGGATTAGAAGGGTTACGTGCTTCAAACAACTCTGTTACTCGAGGAAGACCACCAGTAATATCTCCAGATTTAGCTGTCTTTCTAGGAAGTTTAGCGATTATCGTTCCTGGTTCTAACTTATCTCCTTCATTAACTACAATATGAGCACCAACAGGTAAATTGTATGATTTAACTTGACCATTCTTACCAGAAGATTTAACGAGAATAGAAGGAATCATTTTCTTATCTCTAGTTTCAGAAATAACTTTTTCTTGAAAACCTGTTTGTTCATCAATCTCAACTCTATAAGTAATACCTTGAGCTAAATTCTCAAACTCTACCTTACCTGTCGTTTCAGATAAGATAACAGCATTATATGGATCCCACTCACATATAACATCACCTTTCTTAAGCTTATCACCATCTTTAGCAAACATAGTTGAACCATAAGGAATATTATTTGTAGCAAGTGTAACTCCTGTTTTAGGATCTACCAATTTCATCTCTGCAGTACGACCAATCACAATAATCGAATCTTTACCATCGGCATCAGGTCCTATAACTGTTCTTAATTCTTCAATTTCAAGAACACCATTAAATTTAGCTGAGATTTTAGACTCTTCAGCAGTGTTTGATGCGGTTCCCCCAACATGGAATGTACGAAGAGTTAACTGTGTTCCCGGCTCTCCAATTGACTGAGCTGCAACTACACCTACAGTGTCACCAATACCACCCATTCGGTTAGTAGCTAAGTTTCTTCCATAGCATTTAGCACAAATACCTGTCTTAGTCTCACAGGTCAAAGCTGACCTAATCTCAACCATTTCTATAGGAGATTCTTCAATAGTTTTAGCGATTTCTTCAGTAATTTCTTCTGCTGAAGAAACAATTAATTCATTAGTAATTGGATGCATAACATTATGCAAAGAAGTTCTACCAGTAATTCTCTCTGCAAGTGTCTCCACTATTTCTTCATTCTTCTTAAGGGCAGTACATTCAAGACCTCTAAGTGTACCACAGTCTACTTCAGAAATAATTACATCTTGAGCCACATCTACCAAACGACGTGTTAAGTAACCTGCATCGGCTGTTTTAAGGGCAGTATCAGCAAGACCTTTACGTGCACCGTGTGTAGAAATAAAGTACTCAAGAATTGATAATCCTTCCTTGAAGTTAGAAGTAATAGGGTTTTCAATAATGGCACCTCCAGAAGATCCTGATTTTTGAGGCTTAGCCATCAAACCACGCATACCGGATAACTGACGAATTTGCTCTTTCGAACCACGGGCTCCGGAATCTAACATCATATATACTGAGTTAAATCCTTGCTGATCGTTAATCAGACGATTCATTGCATGCTCTGTCAATTCAGAGTTTGTCTTCGTCCAAACGTCAATAACCTGATTGTAACGTTCGTTATTCGTAATAAGACCCATATTATAACTGTCTGTAATCGAAGAAACCTGATCCTTCGCACTTTCAATCATATTATCTTTTTGATCAGGAACAATAATATCACCTAAAGAGAATGACAACCCACCTTTAAAGGCCATTTTATATCCTAACAACTTCATGTCGTCAAGGAATTTAGCCGTCGTTGGAATATCAGTTTCCTTAAGAATCTTACCAATAATGTTTCTTAAAGCCTTTTTAGTTAGTGTTTCATTCACATAACCTACAGTCTCAGGAACAACATCATTAAATAATACTCTACCAATTGTAGTTTCTATGATCTTAGTTACTAGCTCACCTTCTTCTTTTACCGAAGCACGAACTTTAATTACTGCATTTAACTCAGCTTTCCCTTCATTGTAAGCGATTCTTACTTCTTCTGAAGAGTAGAAAGTTAAACCCTGACCGATAATTGTCTTCTGCTTATCTGTTTTACGAGGCTTAGTCATATAGTAAAGACCTAATACCATATCCTGAGAAGGTACTGTAATCGGTGCTCCATTCGCAGGGTTCAAAATATTATGAGAACCTAACATCAATAACTGAGCTTCTAAAATAGCTGCAGGAGTCAATGGCAAGTGTACTGCCATCTGGTCACCATCGAAATCGGCGTTGAATGCCGTACATGCCAATGGGTGTAACTGTATTGCTTTACCTTCAATTAACTTTGGCTGGAAAGCCTGAATACCCAATCTGTGAAGCGTAGGAGCACGGTTCAAGAGTACAGGGTGTCCTTTAATTACATTTTCTAAGATATCCCAAACTACAGGATCTTTTTTATCAATAATTTTCTTTGCGGATTTAACCGTCTTAACAATACCTCTTTCAATAAGCTTACGAACAATAAAAGGTTTGTATAATTCAGCTGCCATATTCTTAGGAATACCACACTCCGACAATTGTAAAGTTGGTCCAACAACAATTACAGAACGTGCTGAATAGTCCACACGCTTACCAAGTAAGTTTTGACGGAATCTACCTTGTTTACCTTTTAAGGAATCCGAAAGTGATTTTAAAGCACGGTTAGACTCAGTCTTAACAGCTGAAGCTTTACGTGTATTATCCAACAAAGAATCTACCGATTCCTGAAGCATACGCTTTTCATTTCTTAAGATTACTTCAGGAGCTTTAATTTCAATTAAACGCTTCAATCGATTGTTACGAATAATAACACGACGGTAAAGATCATTTAAATCAGAAGTCGCAAAACGACCACCGTCTAATGGAACTAATGGACGTAATTCCGGTGGAATTACCGGAACAACTTTCATCACCATCCACTCCGGCTTGTTTTCAATACGAGTATTTGCATCACGGAATGCCTCAACTACTGCCAAGCGCTTTAAAGCTTCTGTTTTTCTTTGTTGAGAAGTCTCTGTATTTGCTTTATGTCTTAAGGAATATGACAATTCATCAAGGTTGAGTCTTGATAATAATGCTTCAAGAGCCTCAGCCCCCATTTTAGCAATAAATTTATTAGGATCTTTATCTTCCAGATATTGATTCTCACGTGGTAAACGCTCAAGGGCATCCAAATACTCCTCTTCTGTTAAATACTGTAAGTATTCTAAAGGATTACCTTCGTTATCTACTGCACCACCTGCTTGCACAACTACATAACGCTCGTAGTAGATGATCATGTCTAATTTCTTAGTAGGTAAACCTAAAAGGTATCCAATTTTATTTGGTAGCGATCGAAAATACCAGATATGTGCGACAGGAACCACCAAATTGATATGTCCCATACGCTCTCTACGAACTTTCTTTTCAGTTACTTCAACACCACATCGGTCACAAATAATACCTCTATAACGTATACGCTTATATTTACCACAGTGACATTCATAATCTTTAACTGGTCCAAAAATACGCTCACAAAATAAACCATCACGTTCTGGTTTATATGTTCGGTAATTGATTGTTTCTGGTTTCAAAACTTCACCACTAGACTCTTCCAAAATAAATTCTGGAGAAGCCAAACTAATAGTGATATTAGAAAAACTTTTTTGTTGCGGTGTATTATCTTTCCTTCTCATGGCCATATAATGAAGAAATTAATATTTTATTGAAAGAGTGTTTTCAAACACTCCATTTTTAAATAACTTATTGTAAAGTGATTTTTAATCCTAAACCTTTCAATTCATGTAACAATACATTGAAAGATTCTGGAAGTCCTGGTTCAGGCATCACTTTACCTTTTACAATAGACTCATAAGTCTTTGCTCTACCGACAACGTCATCAGACTTCACGGTTAGAATTTCACGTAAAATATTTGAGGCACCATATGCTTCAAGAGCCCAAACCTCCATTTCACCAAAACGCTGACCACCAAATTGTGCTTTACCACCTAGAGGTTGTTGCGTAATAAGTGAATAAGGACCTATAGAACGTGCATGCATCTTATCGTCAACCATGTGACCTAATTTTAACATGTATATCACACCTACTGTAGCAGGCTGATCAAAACGTTCACCAGTACCTCCATCATATAAATAAGTATGTCCATACTCTGGAATACCAGCTTTATTAGTAAGCTCAGTAATCTCATCAATAGCAGCACCATCAAAAATTGGAGTAGCATATTTTGTACCTAATTTTTGTCCTGCCCAACCAAGAACAGTTTCATATATCTGTCCGATGTTCATTCGAGAAGGAACCCCAAGTGGATTAAGAACGATGTCAACAGGTTTACCATCTTCAGAGAAAGGCATATCCTCATCTCTTACGATACGAGCAACAATACCTTTGTTACCATGACGACCTGCCATTTTATCACCTACTTTTAACTTACGCTTTTTAGCAATATAAACTTTTGCTAATTTTAAAATTCCAGCAGGCAGTTCATCACCCACAGATAAAGTAAATTTCTTGCGTCTTAGTACACCTTTAAGGTCATTTAATTTAATGTTATAATTATGAATTAAATCATTTATCAGGACATTTTTCTGTTTTTCAGTAGTCCATCCATCGGTCGATATCGAAGAGTAATCTTCAATCGCATTTAATTGCTTCTGGGAGAATTTTTTACCTTTCGGTATAACGACTTCTCCTAATTCATTTATCACACCCTGACAAGTTTTACCAGCAACAATCGTAATTAATTTTTCGACTAATATAGACTTTAATGCTGCCATATCCTTAGCAAAAGCAACTTCCAAATCTGCAATTAAATCCTTATCTGCCTGACGTGACTTCTTATCTTTAATTGCCCTTGCAAACAACTTCTTACTTAGAACAACACCGTGTAATGATGGAGATGCTTTTAATGAAGCATCTTTTACATCTCCGGCTTTTTCACCAAATATTGCTCTAAGTAACTTCTCTTCTGGAGATGGATCAGACTCACCTTTAGGAGTAATCTTACCAATTAAAATATCTCCAGGCTTTATATGAGCACCAACTCGAATAAGACCATTCTCATCTAAATCTTTAGTTGCTTCTTCTGAAACGTTAGGAATATCAGGAGTTAACTCTTCAGAACCTAATTTTGTTTCACGAACGTCTATTGTATATTCATCAATGTGAATAGAAGTAAATATATCTTCACGAACAACACGTTCAGAAATTACAATTGCATCCTCAAAGTTATAACCATTCCAAGGCATAAAAGCAACTTTCATATTTTTACCTAGGGCTAATTCACCATCCTGTGTTGCATAACCTTCAGTTAAAACTTGTCCTTTAGATACTTTATCTCCAACCTTAACTATTGGACGAATATTAATACTAGTACCTTGATTGGTTTTTTGGAACTTTGTCAACTTATAAGTCACTGAATCCTGATCAAAACTTACCAAACGTTCAACTTCCGATCTATCATAGTTGATAATAATTTTATTAGCATCAACATATTCAACAACACCAGCACCTCTTGCATTAACTAAAACTCTAGAATCAGATGCAACACGCCCTTCTAAACCTGTACCAACAATTGGTGATTCAGGTTTCATCAAAGGGACTGCTTGACGCATCATGTTAGATCCCATCAAAGCACGATTGGCATCATCATGTTCCAAAAATGGAATTAAAGATGCTGAAATAGAAGAAATCTGATTTGGTGCAACATCCATATAATCTAATCTACTCGGTTCAATTACAGGGAAATCACCTGTATCACGAGCTTTCACTAAATCAGATCCAAAATTACCATCTTCTTTTAATGGTGCATTAGCTTGCGCAATTACTTTTTCTTCTTCTTCTTCTGCACTTAAATAAGCAGGAGGTGTCTTAAAATCAACAACACCATCTACAACGTTTCTGTAAGGAGTTTCAATGAATCCCATTTTGTTCACTTTTGCAAACACACAAAGTGAAGAAATTAAACCAATATTAGGTCCTTCAGGAGTCTCTATTGGACATAAACGACCATAGTGTGTATAATGAACATCACGAACCTCGAAACCTGCACGTTCTCTAGATAAACCACCTGGTCCAAGAGCAGAAAGACGACGCTTATGCGTAATTTCAGCTAATGGATTCGTTTGATCCATAAATTGAGAAAGCTGATTGGTTCCAAAGAATGAATTAATTACAGAAGATAAGGTCTTAGCATTAATCAAATCAATTGGTGTAAACACTTCATTATCACGAACATTCATTCGCTCACGAATGGTTCTAGCCATACGAGCTAAACCTACACCAAATTGATTATTTAACTGCTCACCTACAGTACGAACTCTACGATTACTCAAGTGATCAATATCATCGACCTCTGCTTTAGAATTTACCAATTCAATCAAATATTTAATGATCAAAATGATGTCTACTTTAGTTAATGTCGCTTCATCAAGTCCAAGATCAAGATTTAATTTCTTGTTAATACGGTAACGACCTACTTCACCTAAACTATATCTGGTTTCAGAGAAGAATAACTTATCAATTATACCACGTGCAGTTTCTTCATCAGGTGGCTCAGCATTACGAAGTTGCCTATAAATATGTTCAACAGCTTCCTTCTCTGAATTTGTTGGATCTTTTTGTAATGTGTTGTGAATAATTGCATACTCTGATGCTTCTGCGTTTTCTTTATGGAGCAAAATTGTTTTGACTCCAGCTTCCATAATAACGCTAATATGATCTTTTTCAAGAACTACATCACGGTCAAGAAGAACTTCATTACGTTCGATAGATACAACCTCTCCTGTATCTTCGTCTACGAAATCTTCAAACCAGGTTTTAAGTACACGAGCAACAAGCTTTCGTCCTAAAACTCTTTTCAATCCAGCCTTACTTACTCTAACTTCATCAGCAAGATCAAAGATCTCTAACACGTCTTTATCACTCTCATATCCTATTGCACGTAATAAAGTCGTTACAGGTAACTTCTTTTTACGATCGATGTAAGCATACATCACGGAATTTATATCAGTAGCGAATTCTATCCAAGAACCTTTAAAAGGAATTACTCTGGCAGAATATAACTTTGTTCCGTTTGCATGGTAACTTTGACCAAAAAATACACCAGGAGAACGATGTAACTGAGAAACACATACCCTTTCAGCCCCATTTATAACAAAAGTACCTCTTTCCGTCATATATGGTATCGTTCCAAGATATACATCTTGCACAATAGTTTCGAAATCTTCATGTTCCGGATCTGTACAATAAAGCTTCAAGCGAGCCTTCAAAGGAACACTAAAAGTCAAACCTCTTTCGATACATTCCTCAATTTCATATCGAGGTGGATCAACAAAGTAATCCAAGAACTCGAGTACGAAATTATTTCTCGTATCGGAGATCGGGAAGTTTTCACTAAATACTTTAAACAGACCTTCGTTTTCGCGGTCTTCAGATTTTGTTTCCAATTGGAAAAAATCCTCAAATGACTTCAATTGAATATCGAGAAAATCTGGATACTGCAATTGCGACTTGATGGAAGCAAAACTGATTCTTTCGTTTGATTTTGTCTGAGCCAATGGACAAAAATTTAAATGAAAAATAAGTGAACTATTCTAAAACACAAAAGGGTCTAGGTCTTTAAACCGAAGTTTAAAGCCTAAACCTTAAGCGTTTAAATAAGATATATTACTTTAATTCTACCTCAGCACCTGCAGCTTCTAATTGAGCTTTAAGCGCTTCAGCTTCATCTTTAGCAACACCTTCTTTTAATGGCGCCGGAGCTCCATCAACAATACCTTTCGCTTCTTTAAGACCAGTACCTGTTAATTCTTTAACCAGCTTTACAACAGCTAATTTAGAACCTCCAGCGGCTTTAAGTATAACGTCGAATTCTGTCTGCTCTTCAGCACCACCATCACCACCACCAGCAGGTCCAGCAACAGCAACTGCAGCTGCAGCAGCAGGTTCAATTCCGTATTCATCTTTTAATATCGTAGCCAATTCGTTAACTTCCTTTACAGTCAAGTTAACTAATTGATCAGCGAATTCTTTCAAATCGGCCATAATGTATAAGTTTTTATTAGGTTTCTTAATTAATTTTTATTTGGAAACAGAGTGCGTACAAATTTATTTGGCACGTTCTTCTAAAGTCTTCATTAGACCAGCTAAAGTTGCTCCTCCTGACTTTAAGCCAGAAATTACATTTTTCGCTGGTGACTGAAGTAACGTGATAATCTCTCCAATCAACTCTTCTTTTGACTTTAAAGTCTCAAGAATTTCTAATTGATCGGCTGAGTAAATAGACTCCTCAACATATGCACCTTTAAAAAAAGGTTTATCAGTATTTTTATTCTTCTTAAGGAATTCTGTAATGGCTTTTGCTGGAGCATTCGCTGTTTCAGAAAGCATCATTGAAGTATTCCCTTTAAGAACATCATACAACTCGTTGTAGTCTTTTTCACAAGACTCCATAGCCCGTTTTAATAAAGTGTTCTTTACAACTTGAACTTGAACTCCTTTACTAAAACAAAGTCTACGTAACTTGCTCGTTTGATCAGCATCCATACCAGAAATATCAGCCAAGTATACATTTTTACTCTCAGCCAATAAACTAGTAAGTTTATCGATAGCTTCTTTTTTTTCTTCTTTTGTCATAACCCTAGGGTATTTTATATTTACTAAGTCTTAGAAAGACTTTGTATCAATTTTAACTCCAGCGCCCATTGTACTCGACATTACAATACTCTTAATGTATGAGCCCTTAGAAGATGAAGGTTTTAGCTTAACAATTGTTTGGATTAATTCGTCTGCATTATCAGCTATTTTAGAAGCCTCAAAAGATGCTTTTGCAACGCTGGCATGAACAATTCCGTACTTATCAACTTTAAAATCGATTTTACCCGATTTTACCTCATTAACAGCTTTTGCTACATCCATAGTAACAGTACCAGTTTTAGGGTTTGGCATTAATCCACGAGGACCTAGAACACGTCCTAAAGGACCTAATTTACCCATACAACTTGGCATTGTAATAATAACATCTACATCGGTCCAACCACCTTTGATTTTCTCAACATATTCATCTAATCCTACATGATCTGCACCAGCAGCTTTAGCTTCTTCTTCCTTGTCAGGAGTACAAAGAACAAGTACACGAACATCTTTACCTGTACCATGAGGTAATGTCACAACACCACGAACCATTTGGTTCGCTTTACGAGGATCTACTCCTAAACGAATTGCTAAATCTACACTAGCATCAAAATTAGCAGATGTAGTATCTTTAACAATTGAACTCGCTTCAGACAGATTATATGATT
This sequence comes from Bacteroidetes bacterium MED-G21, assembly GCA_002457305.1. Lineage (GTDB taxonomy): Bacteria > Bacteroidota > Bacteroidia > Flavobacteriales > UBA7430 > MED-G21. Next base: position 15,543 of record NTKG01000021.1, read on the forward strand.
TTGCCGCATCAAATTTTGCAGCAACGTCTTTTTGTTTTTTAGTCAATTTTGCCATATCTCAATAAAATTAAGCTGAAGGAAACTTTCCAGTTACAGTAATACCCATACTTCTTGCTGTACCAGCAACCATTTGCATTGCAGACTCAACTTTAAAGCAGTTTAAGTCAGGCATTTTGTCTTCAGCAATTGCTCTTACTTGATCCCAAGTAACCTTAGCAACTTTAATACGATTTGACTCAGATGAACCTTTCTTTACTTTTGCTGCTTCCAATAATTGAACAGCCGCCGGAGGCGTCTTAATCACAAAGTCAAATGACTTGTCAGCATAAACTGTAATTGCAACAGGAAGAACCTTACCGGCCTTGTCCTGAGTACGAGCATTAAACTGCTTACAGAACTCCATGATGTTAACTCCTTTCGCACCTAAGGCAGGACCTACGGGTGGAGAAGGGTTTGCAGCACCACCTCTTACTTGCAATTTAATGAGCCCTATTATCTCTTTTGCCATTTTTCTGTTTTTATACTTAGTTAATTAAGCGCATTTATTTTCGAGTTAGGAAGCATTATAATTCACTCAAAAATATAAACACTTAAGTTCTTATGATTCTTTTTCAACTTGCATGAAGTTTAACTCAAGTGGTGTCTTTCTCCCAAATATCTTAACCATCACCAACAACTTGCGCTTCTCTTCATTAATTTCTTCTATAAGCCCACTAAAACCATTAAATGGGCCATCAATTACTTTCACCGTTTCGCCTACAATAAAAGGCACACTCATTAATTCTTCTGAGTCTACTAATTCATCTACTTTACCTAGTATTCTATTTACCTCAGAAACTCTTAAAGGAACAGGATCACCGCCTTTTGTAGCTCCTAAAAAACCAATAACACCAGTAATTGATTTAATCACATGAACAACTTCACCAACAAGTGAAGCCTCAATCATCACATAACCTGGAAAATAATTTCTTTCCTTAGTTACCTTCTTACCATTTCTTACTTGGTAAACTTTTTCAGTAGGAACTAAAATCTGAGAAACAAAATCTTGCATCCCTAAATGTTTAATTTCCTTTTCTATATAAAGCTTTACCTTAGACTCTTGTCCAGATATAGCTCTAACAACATACCATTTTTTCTTCAATTCAGTCATCAACTCTACTCTATTATTAAAAAATAGTGTAAAACTCTCCAAGAATTGTATCAAAGCCTAAATCCATCAAACTAATAATCAAGGCTATAATAACAGAAGAAATAGCTACTAAAATTGTACTCGACTGAAGTTGTACCCATGTAGGCCACGTAACTTTATCTCTAAGTTCTTGAATCGATTCTAAAATATATTTCTTCATCTTCTTCTTTTATATATTTGAAGCACGGGTAGAGAGATTCGAACTCCCATCGACGGTTTTGGAGACCGGAATGCTACCATTGCACCATACCCGTGTAAAAAGAGTAAAAACCCTAAAAGGGTTAATACTCTTTTAATTTATGTGTATATTTCCTTTAACTAAAGGATCTCAGTTACCTGACCTGCACCTACAGTTCTACCACCTTCACGAATTGCAAAACGCAAACCTTTATTAAGTGCTACTGTATTAATTAAATTAACTGTTATAGTTAAATTATCACCAGGCATAACCATTTCAGTTCCATCAGGTAAAACAATTTCACCTGTTACATCTGTTGTACGGATATAAAACTGAGGACGGTATTTATTGTGGAAAGGAGTGTGACGACCACCTTCTTCTTTCTTCAATACATAAACCTCAGCCTTAAATTTATCGTGAGGAGTTACAGAGCTTGGCTTACAAATTACCATACCTCTTTTAATCTCAGTTTTTTCTATACCACGAAGTAACAAACCAACATTATCTCCGGCTTCACCTCTATCTAAAATTTTACGGAACATTTCTACCCCAGTAATTGTAGACTGAAGGTTTTCAGCACCCATACCTAGGATATCAACAAGATCTCCAGTATTTGCAACTCCAGTCTCGATTCTACCAGTAGCCACAGTTCCACGACCTGTAATAGAGAATACATCCTCAACAGGCATTAAGAAATCTTTCTCAACATCACGAACTGGCATTTCAATCCATGAATCAACTTGAGTCATTAATTCCTTTACAGTAGCAACCCATGAATCTTCACCGTTCAATGCACCAAGTGCAGAACCTTGAACAACTGGCGTATTATCACCATCAAACTCATAGAATGAAAGTAAATCACGAACCTCCATATCTACCAATTCTAATAATTCTTCGTCATCAACCATATCCACTTTATTCATGAATACGACCAAACGTGGAACACCAACTTGACGAGCTAGTAAGATGTGCTCACGAGTCTGAGGCATAGGACCATCAGTCGCAGCTACTACTAAAATTGCACCGTCCATCTGAGCAGCACCAGTAACCATATTCTTTACGTAATCTGCGTGACCTGGACAGTCAACGTGAGCGTAATGACGGTTTTCTGTTTCGTACTCTACATGAGACGTGTTAATTGTAATACCACGCTCTTTTTCTTCTGGAGCGTTGTCAATTGCATCGAAGTCTTGTTTTGCAGCAAGACCGTCGTTCGCCAACACAGTAGTAATGGCAGCAGTAAGAGTTGTCTTACCATGGTCAACGTGACCAATAGTACCAATGTTTAAGTGCGGCTTACCTCTTTGAAAAGTTTCTTTTGCCATGATAAGATAGCTTAAAAATTAAAACTAAGTTAATAATATTACTACTTCGTGTAGTAACATTGAGCGAGAGACGAGACTCGAACTCGCAACCCTCAGCTTGGAAGGCTGACGCTCTACCAATTGAGCTACTCTCGCTTATATAATAGTGGTGGGAGAAGGATTCGAACCTTCGAAGGCTAAGCCAACAGATTTACAGTCTGTCCTCGTTGACCGCTTGAGTATCCCACCCCAAATACTATTTCAATACATATAAAGAACTGAGAGCCGATGGAGGGACTCGAACCCACGACCTGCTGATTACAAATCAGCTGCTCTAGCCAGCTGAGCTACATCGGCAATTTCTCTTTTTTTTTACTGCATAAAAAAGCAGCCTCCGCAAAAGAGACTGCAAATTTAAAAAATAATACTATAGTACAAACAATGATTACATTTTTTTTCTAATCAATTGTTTTCAACTTGCCCTTATACTTCATTAAAGCCTTCTTTAAAGCCTCTCTAGCCTGATCAATTGCCCCTTCAAAACTCTGAGAATGTTTTTTAACCATAAGTTCTTTACCTGGTACTCTAAGCTTAATTTCGACCAATTTATTTCCTTTATCAGACATTGGCTCAACTTTAAAATAAGCATCTGCATCTAAAATACGATCACAAAACACATCTAGTTTATTCAATTTCGTCTGAACAAAATTTAACAATTTTATATCTGCTGTAAAATTTACTGAATGAAATCTAACCTTCATAACCTCCCCCCTTATTATTTATCGCCCCTCGGATGAGCTTGTTTATATACCTTTTTTAATTGTTCCGCAGTATTATGAGTATAAATCTGCGTAGAAGTTAAACTGGCGTGCCCGAGTATATCTTTAACAGCATTTAGGTCTGCTCCATCATTCAACATGTGTGTTGCGAAAGCATGTCGAAGGACATGAGGACTCTTTTGCTTCACTCCAGTTACCTTACTAAGATAAGCATTCACCATTCTATATACAAGTTTTGGATATAATATCTCGCCAGAAGCTGTAAGAAATAAATTATCAACGCTTTTAAACTCACTCAACCTTAAGTCAAGGTATACCTTTAAATCAATCAAATGAGAATCCAACAATGGAATAATTCGCTCTTTTGCACGCTTACCAAAAACCTTTACATATTTCTGCGAAAAGTTAACATCATCTATTTTTAAAGCTATCAATTCTGACAAACGCATACCAGTGTTGTAAAACATTTGAATGATCGCTTTATCCCTCTTCCCTTCGTAAGTTTCAGGGAAATTAATTCGCTCAAGCAAACAGAACATCTCTGAATCACTTATGAAAGATGGAATTTTTTTATCTGATTTTAATGATACTACTCGGAGGGTTGGATTTACAAACAAAATATCATTTCGCAATGCATATTTATAAAACTGTCTAATTGAGGAAAGCTTTCTATTTAAAGATCGTTTTGTACAATTCCCTTCAATTAAAAACATCATCCATGAACGAACCATAACATCTTTTGCATCTATGAGAGTGCATTCATACTCCGAAGACAGATAGTCATTAAATTGAATCAAATCAAACTCGTACGCCTTTTGGGTATGCACAGAATAGCGCCTTTCAAATTTTAGATAACGGATAAATTCTTGAATGCATTCCATAAAAAAAGCGCTTTTGTGTAAAAATACACAAAAGCGCTCTAAATACTACATAAATATCTTATGCTTCTTGAGCTTGTCTAAGTTGCTGAATATAGGCAGCTTTAATCATTTGCTTTCTTCTTTTTACCGAAGGCTTAATAAACTCTTTACGTGCACGCAACTGACGCATGGCACCAGTCTTATCAAACTTTCTTTTGAAACGCTTTAGAGCTCTCTCAATAGCTTCACCTTCTTTTACAGGAATTATAATCATGTCTAACCTATTTATTCTTTTTTGTTTCTTATTTGGGAGGGCAAATATACAAATTTGTTTTATGTTACAAGAAAATGTCTCAATTTTTACCAGACTTATTTTAATTCTACGCGTTAAGAATCAATTTTGATATTACAACTTGTTGGATTTCCGAAGTACCTTCTCCAATTGTACAGAGCTTAGCATCTCGGTAAAATTTCTCTACAGGAAAATCTTTTGTATAGCCATAACCACCAAAAATTTGAACGGCTTCGTTTGCAACTTTTACACACATCTCAGAAGCATAGTACTTCGCCATTGCGCCTTCTTTTGTCATTTTCTGACCTTTATTTTTCTTTTCAGCCGCAGCATAAACCAACAATTCTGAAGCATCAATTTCAGTCGCCATATCTGCGAGCTTAAATGCAATAGCTTGGTGCTCAGAAATTGGTTTACCAAACTGAACACGTTCTTTTGAATACTTTAAAGCCGCTTTATAGGCACCTTTAGCAATACCAATAGATAAAGCTGCAATTGAAATACGACCGCCATCTAATACTTTCATGGCTTGAATAAACCCATCTCCAACCTCTCCCAATAAGTTTTCTTCAGGAATTCGACAGTTATCAAATACCAGTTCTGCCGTTTCTGACGCTCGCATTCCTAATTTATCTTCTTTCTTACCAGAAGAAAATCCAGGTGTTCCTTTTTCAACTACAAATGCTGACATACCATGAGAATCGCCTTTTTCACCAGTACGAACAATTACAACAGCTACATCTCCAGAAATAGCATGTGTAATGAAATTCTTAGCCCCATTTATAACCCACTCATTACCATCTTTTACAGCAGTAGTACTCATACCTCCGGCATCCGAACCTGTATTGTGCTCTGTTAAACCCCAAGCACCAATATGCTCTGCAGAAGCCAATTTTGGCAACCACTTTTTCTTTTGCGCTTCGTTACCAAACTGCAAAATATGACCTGTGCATAAAGAGTTATGTGCTGCCAAAGACAATCCAATAGACGAGTCTATTTGAGAAATCTCATCAATAACTGTGATATACTCATCATAAGTTAAACCTGAACCACCGAATTCTTCTGGAACTAAAACGCCCATCAAACCTAACTCACCAAGAGCTTTAAAAACATGAACTGGAAATTCCTGATTATCATCCCAACGCATCATATAAGGCTTAATATGTTGAGCGCCAAAATCTCTAACAGTTTCGGCAATCATTTTCTGTGTTTCTGAATACGCAAAATCCATAGTTATCAATAATTTACAATTGAAATAATAGTCTCTGAGATCTCTTTTAATCTCTTATCAGCTTCTAAAAAAGTAAGATTCACTAAAAAAGCAAAAGCTACTGTTTGAGCTCCGGTTTTATTTACAAGTTCGGCTGCTGCAATTGCCGTGCCACCAGTAGCTAGCAAATCATCGTGAATTAAAACTTTGGCTCCTACAGGCAAAGAATCTTTTTGAACTTCAATCTCTGCTGAACCATATTCCAGATCATAAGAATAGGAATAGGTCTCTCCTGGAAGCTTACCACGCTTTCGAATTGGAACAAATGGCACATTTAATTGCTTGGCTATAGCAGGTCCAAACCAAAAGCCTCTACTCTCAACACCGGCAATGGCATCAATATTCAATTTACGAATACGCTCTGCAAATGTACTAATTACTTGCCCATACAAATCCATATCCATTAGTATAGGACTAATGTCTTTGAAAATGATTCCGGGTTTAGGG
>NTKG01000022.1 GCA_002457305.1 Bacteroidetes bacterium MED-G21
AACCAATATTTATATTGGTTTTTTTATTGTAAAGCATTTATTTTTCACACTTATATGTTAAAAGAATTTTGATTTTTTCTATATGATTCTCTACAGTCAAAGCAATAGTAATAAGGTTCAGCCCAAGTCGTTTCTTCTTCTTTACCACAATTGTTACACTTTCTTAATTTAGCTCTTGAATCGTTTTCTCTACATTCAGAACAATAGAAGTCAGTACCATACCAATTTGTCATTTCTTCATTATCACAACCCATACATTTTCTGAGGTGATCTTCTCGATTTAATTTTAGAGTATCAAGGTAATCATCAAGATATAATACAGGATAGTCAAAAAGTGTTGTTCTAGATCGAAGTCTATTATCAAAAGAGTCCTTAATTCCAATTAGCAATATTCTTTTACCTAACATTCTGGCTCTCTTAATCATAGACTGATAAGAAGGATCGGCTAATGCAATTGCAGCAATATCGTACGAAGTATTTAATCCAGCATTGTATAACACCGAAGATGTTAAAGCTATTTGAAGAGAATTAATATTTGGCTGAAATGATTCATCATTTTGATAATCAATTTCAAAAAAATCAGTAACAAAATGACATTCTTCTTTTAAATACTTATAAAATGCTTTTTGTTTATTTGAATCAAAACCTACTTTATTTAATGGCATTGTCCCAAAAAAGTAAGTTCTAACAATATCAACATCAATTGTTAAATTATTTAATAGATGTTGTTGTATTACCAATGATATTTTGTTGAAATCGATATCATAATCATCTTGACCATATGCATCAATAAGGTGCTTTTTATTATGAAATATCCATGACCCATCAATGTAAACATGTGTTTTTACTGACATAATTGGGAGTTTTGTAATAGTATTGAATTAATTATATTCTTGTATGCTAAAAATTAATAATCAAATTTAAATATTATTTAGTACTATTTAAAGAAAAAACTATAAAGAAAAATTCTAAGGATAGTTTGTTGTTAAATTACTCAAATTATGATAATTATTAACTTTTAATTTAAATGTCGCATAATATGATCGACTACATTTTGTAAATTTGAAACATGAATAAATTAAATATTTATATTAAGTCTTATAATGAATTAAATAAGCGTGAGCTATTTGATATTTATTTTCTTCGACAAGAAGTATTTATCGTGGAACAAAATTGTATTTATCAGGATATTGACCAAAAGGATCACTGTTCATATCATTTAATGGCTTACGATAACGAAATACTTGTTGCATATTTACGTATTGTATATCCTGGAATTTCATATGATGAACCCTCTATTGGTAGAGTATTAACCAAAATAGATTATAGAGGAAGAGGTATTGCAAATAATATTATGAAGTACGCCATTCAAAAAGTTAGAGACGTTTATAATCACTCTAACATTAGAATTTCTGCACAAGAATACTTAATTCCTTTTTATACGTCTCTTAATTTTGAATCTATAGGTGAGGTTTATTTAGAAGATGATATTCCGCATATAGAAATGATGCATAAAGATTAGTTAACTTATTATGAATAAAGTCATTTTTTTAGATAGAGATGGAGTCATTAATCGTGAGATTGGAAATTATGTATATAATTTAAAAGATTTTGTAATAAACGATGGACTTGAACAAGCTCTATTTAATTGGAGTGATGAGGGTTATTCTTTTGCTATTGTAACCAATCAAGGTGGTATTTCCAAATCGTTATATAATATTAAAGATGTCGAACATATAAATGTTTTTCTTCGAAATTGGTTTAAATCGAGAAGACTTAATTTATTAACTATCTTATATTGTCCGCATCACAATGCTATTGAAAATTGTCTTTGTAGAAAACCAAACTCTTTGATGTTTGAAAAGATTATTGCTCGTTATGGAGTTTGTGTTAAAGATTCATTTATGATTGGTGATAGCGAAAGAGATATTCAGGCAGCAAATAAAGTCGGATTAAAAGCATTTAAAATTGATGCAAATAGTAATTTGAATAAATTAGTACTTTTTAATGATTAATCTTAATGGGTCTATATTACCAAATACACAAGCTTTATTTCATGCTGGAAATAGAGCTTTCTTGTATGGTGATCAAATATTTGAAACTATACATTTCTATAACGGTAAATTATTGTTTTGGGAGGACCATTATTTTAGAATGATGGGAGGTGCATGTATGCTTCGCATGGAAATTCCCCAATATTTAAATATTGAATTTCTTGAAAATGAAATTATTAAGACCATAAACGCATCAAATTGTTTAGAATTTAATTCAAGAGTTAGATTGAGCTTGTTTAGATCTGATGGTGGATTTTATTTACCTACTAACCGGTCACTTCAGTATTTGATTGAAGTTGATAAATTGAATGAAAAGTCTTTATGTTTTAACAATAAAGGTCTTATTATTGATGTTTTTCACGATCATCTTAAACCCAGTCAAACTTTATCAAACCTTAAAGGTGGAAATTCATTAATAAGTGTATTGTCGTCAATTTTTGCTAATGAAAATAACTTTGATGAGGCTATTATCTTAAATTCTGAATCTAATATTTGTGAGACTTCAGCTTCAAATATTTTTATTGCAACTGATAAACATTTAATAACACCACCTATAAGTTCTGGTTGTGTTAACGGTATTATACGAAAACAAATTATTGAAAATGCTTCTTTATGGGGATATACAATAGAAGAGAAAAATATAAAGTCTTTTGAGCTTATTAAAGCAGATGAGGTTTTTTTAACAAATTCTATTAAATGGATTCAATGGGTTGGTTTATATAAAAAGAGATCATATACAAATCATATTTCAGCTGATTTATTTAAAAAGTTACAGATGTTGATTTTGGATTAGTTTAGGCTGACATCTTTAGGAGCATTTACCCACAACTTATATTTATTTTCTTTTTTACAGAGCCGGTTTTTCCATAATTTATGTACATCCCACTCAAAAAGTGAGTGATCTAATTCGTCAATAATCCATGATTGATTTTCAAGTTCCTCTCTTAATTGATCAACTCCCCACCCAGAATAGCCTAAAAAGAATCGAATATCATCAATACTTAATATTCCATCATTTATTAATTCTTTTACTTGTCGAAAGTTACCTCCCCAATACATGTCTGAAATAATATGTATACTGCCATCTATTTTATGAGGAGCACGATGAATAAAATATAAATTATCAGTAGCAACGGGTCCACCGAAATATACTTTTACTTCAACGTTGGGAAAGTCTTCTATGAGGTCATTAATTTTAATGTCAATAGGCTTGTTTATAATAAAACCGACTACACTATCATTAGAGTGTTGGGCTAAAAAGATTACAGAATTATGAAAAAAATCATCTTCAGTTAGTGGTGGAGATATTAATAAATTCCCTTTCTGAACTCTTAATTCACATGAATTATTCATATATAATTATAGATAATTGCTATTAAAATTAGTATTTATACTATTTGTTTCCAAATTCAATAAGTATTTTTGTTTTAAATATGGTACTATGAAAAATAGAATAGCTGATATTAGAAAGGATTATAAGCGAGCGTCCATGTCTTTTAAAGATTTAAAATCAAATCCAATAGATCAATTTAATGTGTGGCTTAATAATGCTTTAAATTTAGATGTAATAGAAGTAAATGCAATGGTTTTATCTACTGTATCTAAAGATGGTATTCCTAATGGAAGAGTAGTTTTATTGAAAAATGTTGATTATTCAGGATTCACATTTTACACAAATTACAATAGTTCTAAAGCACTTGATATAAAATTTAACCCCAATGTATCAGTGACTTTTTTTTGGCCGGAATTAGAGCAACAAATTCGAATTACAGGTAGTGTTGTTAAGTTAGATGCTAAGACTTCAGACTTATATTTTAACTCCAGACCTAAAGGAAGTCAGATTGCAGCATCTGCCTCTAATCAAAGTACTTTAATTGTTGACAGGTCTGTTCTAGAAAATGAAGTTAATCGTTTGGAAAAATTATATGAAAATAAAGATATTCCGAGACCAGACCATTGGGGTGGCTATTTGTTAAGCCCATCTAGAATTGAGTTTTGGCAGGGTAGGGCATCTCGATTACACGATAGATGTCTATATGAACTGCATGGTGACGATTGGAAAATGAGTCGCTTAGCCCCCTAAGTATTTTTCATATCTCTTTTTAGAAAGCTTTGTACATCTTGGCTGCCTAAATTTTCTTTTAGCCGTCCTTGTTTCAAATATGATATTTTACCAGTTTCTTCAGAAACGATGATTGCTAATGCATCAGTCATTTCAGTTAAACTAGCGGCTGCTCTATGTCTTAGACCCATATATACTGGAAGCTTAACTTGATCTGAAACAGGAAGAATACACCGTGCAGCAACAATTATGTTTTTACTAATGATGAGTGCACCATCATGTAACGGGCTGTTTTTGAAAAAGATGCTTTCTAATAATCCTTTACTAACTGGAGCATTAATTTTCTCTCCAGTTTGTTCAAATGAGCCAAGCTCTGTTGTTCTTGTAATAATAATTAATGCACCTGTTTTAGTTTTTGACATACTGATACATGCCTGTACTACATCTTTAATGTTTAAAGAAATTTTCTTCTTTGGTTTTATAATACTCTTAAAAAAGTCTTGTTGGTTTTGAAAACTTGTTGTTCCTATCATTAATAAGAATTTTCTTATTTCTTGTTGGAATACGATAATAATAGCAAGCACACCAACACCAATGAATTGCCCTAATATCTCACTAAGTAATTCCATTTGTAAAGCACCTACAAGTTTCCAGAATAGGTAAGTGGATGCTAATCCAATAAATATCTTAATTGCTACAGTTCCTTTAACTAATTTATACAGTTGGTATAATAGTGCTGTCACTAACAGAATATCAAGAAAATCAAATATGTCTAAATCAAGAAAACCCAAATTTTATTTTTTTAACAAGTTAGTAATTTTTATGGCTTCTATGGCCTCTTTTACGTCATGAACTCTCAATATCGAGGCGCCATTTAGCAAACATGTTGTATGAACAACTGTTGTACCAATTAGTGCACTATGTGGTTCGCATTCTAGAAGTTTGTATATCATTGATTTACGAGAAGCTCCAATAAGTAAAGGATGACCAATGCGTTTGAATGAATTTAACTCTTTTACAATGTCATAATTTTGTAATAGATCTTTAGCAAAACCAAGACCAGGGTCAATTATAATATCATTTAAACCTCTTTTCTCTAAATTATACACTTTAACTTGTAGTTCAGAAATGATGTCAACAATTAAATGATCGTAATTATTAAGATTTGACATGGTTTGAGGATTTCCCCGCATATGCATTAATATATATGGCACTTGCTTGCTAACTACAACATCAAACATTTCAGGATCCATATCACCACCAGAAATATCATTTATTATTGAAGCGCCCAAATCAATAGTTTCTCTTGCAATATTAGATCTAAATGTGTCTGCAGATAGAAGAAGATCAGGAAATTCTTTTAGAATGATTTCCAGCGCTGGAATTAATCTTTTTCTTTCCTCTTCTTCAGAAACAAATTCTGCCCCAGGCCTTGATGAGTAGGCACCTACGTCAATGAATGTAGCGCCTTCTGAAAGCATTGTCTCTGTTCTTTTAAGTAGGTCATGCTTAGAGCTAAATCTGCTTTTATCATAAAAGGAATCAGGTGTAATATTCAAAATTCCCATGACCTTAGGTTCATTTAAATCAATTAGTTTTCCTTTGCAATTGAGTGTTCTTTTCAAAGAATGTTTTTTTTAAGAATAGAAACCATTAATTTTGTAATCAAAAGTAAATTAATTCTTTTTGAGAATAAATTATAATGAGTAAAACCTCTCAGCAATTTGATCAGATTATAAAAAAGAGCTCAACTCTTTTTGAAAAGAAAATGAAAGATTATGGTAGTGCTTGGCGAATTCTTCGTTTACCTTCTCTTACTGATCAAATATTTATAAAAGCGCAGCGTATTCGTAGCATTCAAAACAACCAGGTTCAAAAGGTTGAAGAAGGTATTGTTTCTGAATTTATAGGTATTCTTAATTATTCTATTATTGCCTTAATTCAGATTGATAGAGGTGTTGTAGATCAACCTGATATGGATGTTGAAGAAGCTTTAAGTGCTTATTTAGATTTTGCTAAAGAATCTAAAAAATTAATGCAGGATAAGAATCATGATTATGGAGAAGCTTGGCGTGAAATGCGTGTTAGTTCTCTCACAGATCTAATTCTTCAGAAACTCCTTCGTGTAAAGCAAATTGAGGATAATAAAGGTAAAACATTAGTAAGTGAAGGAATAGATGCGAATTATTTTGATATGGTCAATTACGCCATCTTTGCTTTAATACATCTTGAATTAGAATAAATATGACAAAATTAAATAACATTTCTAGGACCTTAGTAGGTGCACTTTTTATTGTGTCTGGTTTAATTAAAGCTAATGATGCGGTTGGATTTGCTTTTAAACTCAACGATTATTTTGCGGCAGATGTACTCGATCTTCCCTTTTTGATCGATTATACATACCCTTTAGCTGTATTTATATGTATTTCTGAAATCATGTTAGGCTTAGCTGTTTTGGTTGGAGCAACCATGAAATTGACTGCTTGGTCGCTTTTATTCATGATTCTATTTTTTGATGGATTAACCTTTTATTCCGCCTACTTTAATAAAGTTACCGATTGTGGATGTTTTGGTGATGCAATTAAATTAACGCCTTGGGAATCATTTTCTAAAGATGTAGTTTTAAGTGTATTAATCTTTATAATTTTTACATTTAAAGATCGTGTCAAGTACCAAGATAAGCTTGAAAATATAAAAATATTACCTGTTGCATTACTTCTTGTAGGCTTGTTTTCTTATTTTGTATTAGATTGGTTGTTCCCAATTTATTTTACACTTATTCTTTTCTTATTTGTTGTAGTGGTTAATAAGTTTATTCTTAAAGAAAAACGAGAATGGACACTAGCTGCTTTAACTTTTATTACTTGTGCTGCGTTCAGCTATCATACTTATTCCCATTTACCAATTCGTGACTATAGAGCTTATGCTGTAGGTAAAAACATTGCAGACGGTATGACTATCCCTAAAGATGCAAAACCTGATGTATTTGAAGAGATATGGAAATATGAAGTTAATGGTACTGTTAATGAGTATTCTACAGAAGATGAACCATGGCTTATAGAACGTGCTAAATATGTTGATGTAAAGAGAAATTTAATTTCTAAAGGTTATGAACCTCCTATCCATGATTTTTCAATCGAATCACAGGCTTTAGGAGATATTACTGATAGTGTTCTTGCAGCTCCAAATTCACTTTTGTTTGTGATGTACGATTTGACAAAATCTGATCTTGATGAACTTAAATCAACAGAAAAGATAATTAATGGATTATTAGATGAAACATTAACTATTGTTGCTTTGTCTGCAACTACAGAAAGTCAAATGGAACAAATTGTTAATGGTGCTGGTATTTCTTATCCATTTCACTTTACAGATGAAACTACTTTGAAAACAATTGTTCGCTCTAATCCTGGTATGTTATGGCTAAAAGAAGGGACAATTGTTGGTAAATGGCATCATAATGATTTTCCTGATTCTGAGAATTTAATCAATCAATATTTAAGGTAGTTTGCTCAAAAAAATAGCATACAAAATTGTTTACATCTTACTTGTTATATGGGGTGTAGCAAGTTTGGTTTTTGTTTTATTTTCCATCTTACCTGGTGATCCATCACGAATGATCATGGGGCAACGTGAAAATGAAGAAATGCGTTTGGCTATTCAACAGAAGTACGGATTTGATCAACCTATTCACAAACAATATCTTTATTACTTAAATGATCTGTCTCCCATATCACTTCACTCAAATAATACAAATGATTTTACCAATACTAACAATCATATGTATAATATATTTGCTTCCTTTTCTATTTCTAAATCTATCTTACTTTTTAAAGCACCTTATTTAAGATCTTCATTTGTACGTAAAGACATATCAGTAGCAAGCATCATTTCAGATACACTACCAAATACGTTTATACTTGCATTTGCTGCGATATTTATTGCCTTGTTTTTTGGTCTCTTTCTTGGTGTTTATAGTGCAACTCAACAACATAAGTTTGTCGATCAACTCTTATCTGTAATTTCTGTATTAGGCATGACATTGCCTTCCTTTTTTTCAGCCATTATTATTGCTTGGCTTTTTGGGTTTCTTTGGGAGAAACACACAGGTTTATCTATGACAGGAAGCCTGTTTGAAGTTGATGATTATGGTCGTGGTGAATACATTGTTTGGAAGAACTTAATTCTCCCAGCCATCACGTTGGGAATAAGACCATTAGCTGTTGTTATTCAACTAACACGTAACTCAATTTTAGATACCCTAAATGAAGATTTTATTAGAACCGCTAAAGCTAAAGGGCTCTCGTCATTTAGAATCTTATTTATACATGCTTTACCCAACGCACTTAATCCTGTTGTTACTTCAGCCTCGGGTTGGCTTGCGTCAATGCTTGCAGGGGCCGTTTTTATTGAGTTTATATTTGGGTGGAATGGTTTGGGTAAAGAAATCGTTTATGCTCTAAACTACATGGATTTACCCGTTGTAATGGGTGCGGTGTTAACCCTCTCCATTTGCTTTGTTGCGATTACAATATTAACAGATCTTATTTATTATTTATTGGACCCTAAACTAAGGGTTTGAATTCTTTATAATTAGGTCAATTGTTTATACATTAGTACTACTATTTAGCCTAAATTTGATTTCATTTTTTAAAGCACATACATATGTCAGATGACAAGAAGATTATTTTTGGAATGCATAAAGTTTCCAAAGTTATTCCAAGCGGAAAACAAATTATAAAAAACATAAATCTTTCCTTTTTTTACGGGGCCAAAATCGGAATCATTGGTCTAAATGGTTCTGGTAAATCGACTTTATTAAAAATCATTGCAGGAATCGATAAAGATTTTAAAGGTGAAGTTTTTTCAGACAATGAGTTTAGTGTTGGTCTTTTAGAGCAAGAACCACAACTAGATGATTCTAAAACAGTTATGGAGATTGTTCGCGAAGGTGTACAAGATATTGTAGATGTTTTGGATGAATTTAATGCCATTAACGACAAGTTTGCTGACCCTAATATTATGGATGATCCAGACGTTTTCCAAAAGCTCATAGACCGACAAGGGGAACTACAGGATATTATTGACAGTAAAGGCGCATGGGAGTTAGACAATAAACTTGAACGTGCTATGGATGCATTGCGAACACCTGATGGTGATGCACACGTGAAAAATTTGTCTGGTGGAGAACGCAGGCGTGTTGCACTTTGTAGATTATTGCTAAAAGCCCCGGATGTTCTACTACTGGATGAACCAACCAACCATTTGGATGCTGAGTCTGTTCATTGGTTGGAACAACATTTACAGCAGTATAAAGGAACTGTAATAGCGATTACTCACGACCGTTATTTCTTAGACAATGTTGCTGGATGGATTCTTGAGTTGGATAGAGGAGAAGGTATTCCATGGAAAGGAAATTATTCTTCATGGCTAGAGCAAAAATCTAAACGACTGGCACAAGAAGAAAAAGATGCCTCTAAAAGACAGAAAACCCTTGAAAGAGAGCTTGAATGGGTGCGTATGGCTCCAAAAGCGCGTCATACAAAGAATAAAGCCCGTTTGAATAACTACAATCAGTTATTAGCTCAGGAAACAAAGGATAAAGAAAAGAAATTAGAAATTTTCATTCCTTCTGGGCCCCGTTTAGGTAACAATGTAATTGAAGCTAAAAATGTAAGTAAAGCTTATGATGATAAACTACTTTATGGCGATTTGAATTTCAATTTGCCACCAGCAGGAATTGTCGGTATCATTGGTCCTAATGGTGCTGGTAAGACCACTATGTTTAGAATGATTATGGGAATGGAGCAGCCTGATTCTGGTAGTTTTGAAGTTGGAGAAACCGTTAAAGTATCCTATGTTGATCAGCAACATGAATCTATTGATCCAGATAAAACAGTTTGGGAAAACATCTCTGATGGAACGGAAACCATAGAAATTGGAGGCGTTAAATTGAATTCAAGAGCCTATGTGTCTCGATTTAATTTTGGTGGACAAGATCAAAATAAAAAGGTAAAAGTCCTTTCTGGTGGTGAGCGAAACAGATTGCATTTAGCTATGGCCTTAAAACAAGAAGGGAACGTTTTACTTTTAGATGAGCCAACAAATGATTTAGATGTAAACACACTTAGAGCTCTTGAAGAAGGTTTGGAGAATTTTGCTGGTTGTGCCGTTATTATTTCTCACGACAGATGGTTCTTAGACCGTGTTTGCACACATATTTTAGCTTTTGAGGGTGATTCTGAGGTGTATTATTTTGAAGGTTCTTATTCTGATTATGAGGAAAATAAGCTAAAACGCTTGGGGATGACAGAGCCAAAACGTATCCGTTACAAAAAGCTAATGAATGACTGATAAAGTTGACATATTAGCCATTGGCGTTCATCCTGATGATATTGAGTTAGGTTGTGGCGCAACAATACTTAAGCACATTCATCTGGGTTTTACAGTAGGCGCTATTGATCTTACACAAGGTGAGTTGGGAACACGTGGATCTGCAGAAATTAGATTGAAAGAAGCTGAAGCATCTAAAAAACTTATGGGACTTAAATTTCGTGAAAATTTAGGTTTTGAAGATGGTTTTGTAACTGCTGATAATAAAGCGTATCAATTTGAAATTGTCAAAAGAATAAGAAAATATCAGCCCGACATCGTATTATGCAATGCTATTGATGACCGACATCCTGACCATCCACATTCTGCTTCTTTAGTAGCTACAGCCTGTTTCTTGGCAGGCCTTACAAAAATTGAAACTGAATTTGATGGGGGAGTGCAGTCAGCTTTTAGACCTAAACAGGTTTTACATTACATTCAATGGAAGCCAATAAAGCCGGATTTTGTAGTTGATATTAGTGGATATATGGACGCGAAGTTAGCGGCTGTTAAAGCATACCGATCTCAATTTCACGACCCTACATCTTCAGAGCCCGAAACGCTTATATCTTCAAAACAGTTTTTGGACAGTGTAAGCTACAGAGCCTCCGATCTGGGCAGACTTATTGGTGTGGAATACGCAGAAGGGTTTACCAGTGATAAGTTAATTGGACTGGATCGATTAGACCAGTTGTTGTAACGGAGATAGTATTAATGATTACTTAACTCTTAGGTCGATTGTTTTCTTACCATCCAGATAAGCTTCAAACACATCATTTACTTCCATTTTACCGACTCCGGAAGGGGTGCCAGTGAAGATAAGGTCGCCTTTTTTTAAGGTCATAAATTTCGACACGTATTCAATAATACTGTCTACATCAAAAACCATTTGTGAAGGGTTTCCTTCCTGAACCTTTTCCCCATTTTTGAGCAAATAGAAATCCAGACTTTTTAGATCTTTCTTTTGATACCACCTGCCAATAGGAGCAGAGCTGTCAAATCCTTTGGCAATTTCCCAGGGCATGCCTTTTTCTTTACATTCTTCCTGTAAATCTCTTGCAGTTAGGTCGAGTCCTAAACTAATTTCATCGTAGTATTTATGAGCAAACCTTTTAGAAATAGATTTCCCAACTTTTTTAATTTTAACAACCAGCTCTAGTTCGTAATGAATATTATTGCTAAAAGGGGGTATATAAAACATGTGTGTTCTAAGAAGCGCAGTGTCTGGTTTTACAAAGAACATGGGCTTTGTAGGTACAGGATTGTTCAATTCCTTAGCATGTTCTACATAATTTCGTCCAATACAAATAATCTTCATTACTTATTAAAACTTCTGAGCTTTATCGCTGTTAGTACTTTTTTAGTGTATGCTGGGAAATCTGCATTCTGCATCCAGGCATAATAACCAGGCTCTCTGTCAAGAATATCAGTTACTTTTTTCCCTTTATGTTTCCCGAAATTAAAGATTTCATCCCCTTGTGCATTAAATTTAATCATTCCTGCAAGGTCTGCATTCGGTTGTGTAGGTTGCGTAAATTGCGCTAAAGATTCAGAATCACCTCTTAATTCCTCATATCTGTCTACCTGTGCTTTTAAAATTTCAAATGTAGCTCTTGTGTCAGCTTTTGCACCATGTGCGCCTACAAGCTCTTTATTACAGTAAAAACGATATGCAGCTGTTAAGGTTCTTGGTTCCATCTTAAAAAACACCGATTGAACGTCAATAGAGCGTCTATTCTTCATGTCAAAATCTATGTCAGCTCTCAAAAACTCTTCAGCCAATAAAGGTAAATCAAATCGATTTGAGTTGTAACCAGACAAATCTGCGTCTTTTATGAAATTATAAATCTCTACAGCAAGTTCAGGAAAAGTAGGGCAGTCCTTTACCATATCATCAGTAATGCCATGTACATCAGAAGACTCCTTAGGAATAGGTGTCCCGGGATTTACGCGCCAGGTTTTACATTCTTCCGATCCATTTTTTTGAACCTTTAAAATACATATTTCAACGATTTTATCTTTTCCTACGTTTATACCAGTAGTTTCAAGATCAAAAAATGCTAAGGGTTTACTGAGTGTTAAATTCATAGTTTCTTATTAAAACAAAAGCATCAACTTTAGTTGATGCTTTAGAGTTTAAATGTCCATATTTGGATCAAAACCTTCCAGATAATCTGCAAATCTTCTTAAGAACATTCCACCTAAAGAGCCATCAACAACTCTGTGGTCGTAAGATAGAGAGCAGAACATTTTATGACGAATTGCAATCACATCACCCATTTCAGTTTCAATAACAGCCGGCTTCTTAACAATAGATCCAACAGCCATTATTGCTACCTGTGGTTGGTTGATAATTGGTGTACCCATTACATTTCCAAAACCACCTACATTAGTTAAAGTAAAAGTACCTCCAGAGATTTCATCAGGTTTTAAATTGTTCGTACGTGCTCTATTTGCTAAATCGTTTACTGTTTTAGTAAGACCCATCATATTCTTTTGATCAGCATCTTTAATTACTGGCACAATAAGGTTACCCGATGGAAGTGCTGCTGCCATACCTACATTAATATGTTTTCTCTTAATGATATTTGTGCCATCAACAGATACATTTATCATTGGAAAGTCTTTGATTGCTTTTACCACGGCATCAACAAAGATAGGCGTGAAGGTGATTTTTTCTCCTTCGCGTTTCAAAAACTCATCTTTTACTTTATTTCTCCAATTAACGATGTTTGTAACATCTGCTTCAACAAAAGAAGTGACATGAGGAGAAACATGCTTAGACATCACCATATGATCTGAAATCATCTTACGCATGCGATCCATCTCAATAATTTCGTCGCCTTCCATTACTGATATGCTAGGCGCAGTAATTTGAGCCTTAGAAACAGTGCTTGTTTTATGAGTAGCAGCAGGAGCTGTACTTCTTTTTGACAGATATGCTAAAATATCTTTTTTAGTGACACGGCCATTTTTACCGCTACCAGATATGCTTTCTAATTCGGACCCACTAATTCCCTCTTTTTGTGCAATAGAACGTACTAAAGGAGAAAAAAATTTATTTGAATCTGATGATTTAGGAATCGAAGTCGTTTCGATCGTTTCTTCAATAATCTTTTCAATTTTGACAAGCTCTTCAGATGGTTCTACTTCAACCTTAGCAACAGGTGTTTCATCAATTTCAGTAGCATCTGCATTGGTGTCTATGATTGCAACAGCTTGACCTACAAGAACAACATCATCTTCTTTAAAAAGTTGCTTCACTAGCACGCCTTCAATTGAAGATGGTATTTCAGAATCTACTTTGTCTGTAGCAATTTCTAGAACCGATTCATCCATTTCAATAGTATCACCTACATTCTTAAGCCATTTAATAACGGTTGCTTCTGCAACACTTTCACCCATTTTAGGCATTATTAATTCTACTTGAGCCATAAGATATATTTTGATTTACTGAAATAATTTATGTCGCGAAGATACAAAAATGATCCTGTATGCAAAGTAATGGTGCTACTGTAAATGCTCAACCAAGTCGGTTGAGATTCTTTAGCACAATATCTAAATCATTCTGTAATTGATATTCTTTTGCGTAAAGCATATTAAGGTTAAAAAGGGTCAATTGAGAATGCTTTGATGAGAGGTGAGATAATGGATTTAAAACTCCTTCTTTTATTTTTGGTAATAAGTCGTTTTTATCAGATTTATGATAGGATACCCATGATTTAAAACCTAATAATACTAGTAAGATGTTTTTTAATAAACCTAAAACGCTTTTGGATATAATTGCTAAAATCGGGAATAAAATCAACATAACTAGGCTTGAAATAATGTCAAACACTCTTTTGTTTCTAATGTTTTCAGGTTTGTTTATGCCATTTACTTCAAAGGCATAAAGCTCTCCTTGAGTGTTAATTGAATTTGATCCAATCACATACATACTTTCTTCTGGTGCAATTTTGAAATCTAAATTGTGACGATCGATAACGGACATATGCGAAATAATTTCTTGTGCAGATAAAGTTTTTGAACAGAATATTAATTCATCAATTGAATACAGATTAATGGCTTCATCTAATTGACTTATCTCACCAACATATCTTTTGTGTGGTTTATCAGAGTCTCCTTGATGGATAAAACCTATAAAGCTGGATTTAATTTCAGTTTTTTTAAGAAGTTCATGCACTCGCATACATTCTTCAGAAGACCCAATGATTAAAAAACGTTTATGGAATTGCTCGCCCCATTTAAATGATTTTAGTTTCAGGAGTTTAAAGATGCTTCTACTTGCTAATATTGACAGTCCTGCACCAATTGAACCCAGTAAAATTAAAGCTCTAGAAAAACGGTAAGCCTCAGGTAAGAGTCCATAAACGGCAATTAAACTGATTAGACCATATAGTGTTCCTCTAACAAGTTTTGGTAATTTAAATGGGGTATCATAAACACCACATAATTTGTAAATTCCAAGCCACACAAAAACATAACTTGGCATAAGTACCTGCCAGTAAACATCAGGGTATGTTCCGCCTTCAACATATCTATGGTTTATTTCCCAATAGTTCGTTAGGTAAATCATACCTATAAGGATCAAACCATAGTCGAATAATGGCAGTGCGATTTTATTAATTAATCTTCTTGTTAAAGAAAGAAATGCTCTTAGATAAATTGCAAGATTAATAAGTAAGGTAAATACTAAAGCATTACTGCCAGAGAAGTGTTTTTTTGCAAATATAATCATGGCCTTATAAAACAAGAAAACATAATTCAAACTGCCTTTTTTTGTGCTTTCTCCTTTGTAGTGAATGATTCTTGTTTCAGGGAAATAGTAATTTTTGTAGCCACCTTGAATTATTCTATATGACAAGTCAATATCTTCGCCATACATGAAAAAAGTTTCATCCAGTAAACCCACTTTATCTAGTGCCTTTTTACGCATAAACATATATGCGCCAGCTAGAATATCAGCTTCGTTGACTTCATCTTCAGGAAGATAACTTAAATGATAGGCTCCAAAACGCTTTGAGTTAGGAAACAAGCTTGAAAGTCCAAAAATTTTATAAAAGGCGACTGTAGGGGTTGGTAAGCTACGTTTTGATTCGGGTAAAAATTTACCCTTACCATCAACCATTTTAACACCAATAGCTCCAGCATTGGGTTTTGAATCCATAAAGGAAATACACTTTTCAAAAGTATCTTCTTCTACAATTGTATCAGGATTTAATAGAAGAACATATTCTCCTTTAGAAACTCTAATGGCTTGGTTGTTTGCAACTGAAAAACCTGTGTTTTCTTTGTTAATTATAAGCTTTACAAAAGGAAATTTATCTTTAACAAGTTCAACAGATTGGTCAACAGAATTATTGTCAACTACAAATACTTCAGCATCTATATTCTTTATTGCTTTATGTACAGATTGTAGACACTGTTCGAGAAAGTGTTTTACGTTATAGTTAACAATAATTACAGATAATTTCATAAATGCTTAACTGTTTATTGAGCTTTCGTAAGGCAATCTATTTGCAATTGATCGCCCTAATGTAATTTCATCAGCATATTCCAATTCATCACCAAAAGCAATACCTCTAGCTATTGTTGACACTTTAACTGAAGTTTCTTTGAGTTTTTTGAAAATATAAAAATTGGTAGTGTCACCTTCCATAGTTGTACTTAGTGCAAAAATGATTTCTTTTACTTCACCTGAATTTACTTTATCTATTAGCGATTCAATATTCAAATGCTGAGGTCCAATTCCATCCATAGGGGAAATGACTCCTCCTAAAACGTGATAAAGTCCTCTGTATTGTTGTGTATTTTCAATAGCCATAACATCACGTATATCTTCAACAACACATAAGATAGAATTGTCTCTACTAGGGTTAGAGCATAATTGGCAGATTTCGATATCAGAAATGTTATGACATTTTTTACAGAAACGTATTTCCTCTCGAAGCGATGTAATTGCTGTTGCAAAGCGAGTTACATCATCTACTTCTCGATTTAAAAGGTTTAAAACCAAACGTAAAGCTGTTTTTTTTCCTATGCCAGGGAGTTTGGCGAATTCCTCTACTGCTTTTTCCAATAACTTTGATGAGTAATTCATAGCTCAAAAATAGTTTTTTACAAGCAAGAATCAATAGGATATTATATATTAGATTTTTTAAAAATGATTCTATGACGCCTGTAATGATTATTTCTGTTCTTGTCGGATATTTTGCTTTATTGATTTTTATCTCCAAAATGACTTCTGATGATGATGGAAATGAAAGCTTTTTTGTTGGGAAAAAGCAGTCACCATGGTATATAGTTGCTTTTGGAATGATTGGTGCAAGTTTATCTGGTGTTACATTTATTTCTGTACCAGGTTGGATAGCCTCAAGTCAGTTTTCATACTTTCAAATGGTTCTTGGTTATTTGGTTGGGTATACTGTAATAGCAACTGTTTTAATGCCTTTGTACTATAAATTAAACCTTACATCGATCTATACATATTTAGAAGGTCGTTTTGGGTTTTGGTCTTATAAATCTGGCGCATTTTATTTTCTTCTTTCTAGAACTATAGGAGCTTCGTTTAGATTGTTTTTAGTGGCTAACGTATTACAGATTCTTGTATTTGATTCTTGGAATATACCTTTTGCAGTTACTGTTGCTCTAACTATAGCTTTAATTTGGGTGTATACACATAAAGCGGGTATAAGAACAATTATCTGGACCGACACCCTACAGACTCTATTTATGATTGTGGCAGTTGTTCTATGCTTCTATTATGTAGCCGATGCCATGAATTTTAGTATTTATAAGGCTGTAGAACAAATTTCATTATCGGAATATTCAAAAACGTTCTTTTTGGAAGATGCAAATTCAGCTTCATTTTTCCCGAAAAAGTTTTTGGCAGGTGCTTTTATTGCTATTGTTATGACAGGACTCGATCAAGACATGATGCAAAAAAACTTATCCTGTCCAAATATTAAGGACGCTCAAAAAAACATGTTTTGGTTTAGCATTGTTCTGGTCTTTGTAAACCTATTGTTCCTGGGACTTGGCGCTTTACTTTACCTCTTTGCCAATCAGGTAGGTATTTCGGCCACAGGCGATGATCTGTTTGCCACCGTTGCCATGCATGAGAGTATGCCTGTTGTTGTGGGCTTATTTTTCTTACTTGGATTAATTGCTGCTGCATATTCGAGTGCCGACTCTGCCTTAACAGCTTTAACAACTTCCTTTTGCGTTGATTTCTTAGCTATAGAAAATAAAGAAACATCAAAACAAATTATCTTACGAAAACGCAGTCATATTTTGTTTTCTGTGATTTTATTTTTCGTCATTCTGATCTTTAAGCTCATCAATGATGAGAGTGTGATTTCCGCCCTTTTTAAGGTTGCAGGATACACCTATGGGCCTTTATTAGGAATGTATGCTTTTGGGTTGTTTACGAAGTGGATGATCAAGGATCATTTAATTATTCCGGTTGTACTCTTAGCACCTATAATAAGCTATATACTTCAACTTAAATCACCTGTCTGGTGGGGTTTTAATTTTGGGTTTGAGCTCCTGATTGTTAATGGAACACTTTGCTTTTTGGGGATGCTGCTGATTCGTAAGAGGTAATATCTTTAATTTTGTTTTCCTCTTTAAATGGATTTCTTTGATACCATTTTTTTTCTTTGATAAGCTTTAGTAGAGGGCTAAGTAGTCTCAATAAAATCCCAGAGCTATCATATACGTAACCAATATTTGATTGAGCTATAGCTCCAAAATTACTTTTAAACTCACTTGCAGTTCTTCCAAATTTTATTAATTCAACTTTATTTTCAATAGCATATTTAATTTTGTCATAGAGCATTTTGCTATAAAGGTCGAATTCATGATTCACCTCATAATCTAATCCAACAAAATGTGCATACATTGTATTGTTAAGAAGAATGTTAGACGAAAATCCGATCATTTTATCTCCAATAAAATAACCAACAATTGAGGTGTTTGGGATGAACGCCTTCAAATCCGAAAAAATCTTTGTATTAAATTTTGCTGCATTAAAACTGGATTTGTTGTAAACTTTATCAAAAAGATTATGTAACACTATTGCATGTTGTTTTATTTCGGCCTTATTAAGTTCTTTTGTCTTTATATTGCTGCTATTAATGAGATTTTTTCGGTATCTTTTTTTATACTTTGATTGAATAGCATCATAATAATCTTCAAATGAATGCCATGATTTTGGAATTTTAAGGTGCATGTCAGGTTCTATATTAATCTCCTTAAAATAGTCTTCTGAAAATTCAAAATAATCTTTATAGAATGGAGGTATCATAATCAGTTTATTATCATTTTGGCCTTGAAGCTGACTGAGCAACTTGTTGAGATCAATTTTATTCCAATAATTGGGATGAATTTTGAATCCCATTTCATTGGTCATAAATAGATTTCCCAAAAATCCCACTTTTAGATTAACAAAGTTTGACAATTGAGATTTTATAAGTCTAATGAGATTAAATCCTGGGTTACCATGGTTAATATATTCTTTAAGTTTTTTACTACTCAATTTAAATGTTTGCGAATACAGTATCCCTATAACTTTATTTCCCTCCTTTAATACAATGTAGTTTGGCGAGATTTCATCTTTATGATATGTTTCTATAAGACTTAAAAAATCGATAGATAGAAAGATATCATTTGGTGTTAAGAGGGCTTCCCATTCGTTTATAGGAATGTTTTGAGTTGAATCGAAGATACTTAATTGTGTATCCATGATTAGCTGTATATTTTTAAAATAGATATTTCAGGGTAAATACCTACACGTCCAGCATATCCGAGATGACCTAAGCCACGATTTACATATATTTTCTGCTCTTTATTTTCATATAAACCTGCCCACTGAGGATATTTCAATTTTGCAGGGCTCCATTTAAAGTTACCTAGTTCAATACCAAATTGCATTCCGTGGGTGTGTCCAGACAATTGAAGTTCTACAGGAAAAGGGTGTTTAATAACTTCATGTTCCCAATGAGACGGATCGTGCGATAGTAATATACTACTTAAGTTGCTGTCTAAGCCGGCAACTGATTTGTTAAAATCTCCATATTTAGCAAATCCACCAGCGCCCCAATTTTCAACACCTATCAGGTTAAAAGCGCTTCCATTGATTTCTATTTTTCTGTTTTCATTTAAAAGTAAGTCAAAACCAATTATATCATGAATTGCAATCATTTTATTAAAATTTGATTGCCATTTATTCATTCCTGATTGAGTGTTTTTATCAATTCCTAAATAATCACCGTAATCATGATTGCCGAGTATGGCATATTTTCCATATTTAGCTTTTAATCGGGCTAAATCTGAAATAAAATCATCAGCTTCCCAGTATGAATTATTGATTAAATCGCCCGTAAATACAATAATATCAGGTTCTTCACTATTTATAAGCTCAACAACATCTTTAATGGGTTTGGTAGACGTAAAACTCCCTAGATGTAAGTCAGATATATGAATAATTTTTAAACCATCTAATTCTTTTGGCCATTTATTAAGTTGTATAGAGAGCCTATGTTTTTTGAAGTTAAATCTTCCATAGATAATACCCCAAGACATAATTCCAAACACAAATGATCCAATGATAAAACTTAGGTTTTTTAAAAAGTTTAAACGTGATATTGAAGTATTTCCACTTGAAGTATTGTTTACAGGAAATAGAATTGCATAAAACCATCTAAAAACTCTAAGTATATCATCAATAAACAATGGAATACAAGCTAAAAATTTCGCCAAGTATATACTTAATATAACTGCTCTTACAATAATTAAATACTTTGGAGACTCAGGGTTTTGGTAATTCAGCATTGAATAAACCATAATTGGTATTGTAGATATTGATACGATCCAATATGCAGCCTTTAAAAGTGTGTTAGATTTTAAGTTAAATAGAAAATTACTTTTTAGTGCTTGCCAAAAGTACAAGTCGATAAAAAGAAAAAACACGCAAAAAAAGACGATGTTGTATATGATTTTATTCATGTATTAATAAATTTAAAAACTGATTATTATTTAATAGATTTAGATAAAGGGGATAGCTATTTTTATTGACTTCTAAAATATTGGTTAACTTCCTTTTGTTACAAGTAAATCTTTAATGCCTCCAACGGAACTTAATACACCAGTTGCTTCATAAGGTACGTAAACCACTTTATTATCCTCACCAGAAGTCATTTCTTTAAGTGTTTCTAGATATTTCATAGCAATTAAATAATTAACTGGATCTCCACTTGATTCTTTAATGGCTTCAGTCACTACTTTTAACGCTTCAGCTTCTGCATTTGCTACAGTAATTCTTGCAGTAGCTTCACCTTCAGCACGGTTAATTTCAGCTTGGCGATCACCTTCTGCTTTTAATACTTCTGATTGTTTAAATCCTTCAGCCTCAAGTATAGTTGCTCTTTTATCTCTTTCTGCGCGCATTTGCTTTTCCATAGCTTCACGAATATCCATAGGTGGGTTTATATCTTGTAATTCAACACGATTCACTTTTACACCCCACTTATTTGTAGCATCATCTAAGATTTCTTGAAGCTTTGTGTTAATTGTATCTCTAGATGAAAGTGTGTCATCAAGATCCATTTCACCTATCACATTACGTAATGAGGTTTGTGTAAGCTTCTCTATGGCCTGTGGTAAGTTGGCAATTTCATATACTGCACGGACTGGGTCCATAATCTGAAAATAGATTAAAGCATTAATTTCTGTAACAATATTGTCACGAGTAATTACATTTTGTTTCGGAAAGTCATATACAGCTTCTCTAAGGTCAATTCTATTTTCTTTGACATACTTTACAATAGAATTTCCCATAGGACCTTCTGTAGAATAACGCCAAATAATTTGGCGTGGACGATCTATAAATGGAATAATAATATTAAGACCAGATTTAAGTGTGCTATGATATTTTCCTAGTCGTTCTACAATAACTGTTTCAGACTGTTGTACGATTTTAATACCCTGAAGTGCAAATGCAACAACGAGTAATGCAATAAGTGATGTAATGATTGTAATTCCCATATTAGATTTTTTTAACTGTTATAATT
>NTKG01000023.1 GCA_002457305.1 Bacteroidetes bacterium MED-G21
TTATGCTTGATGACAATCAGGGAAATTCAATTGGATGTGTTGATTTGTTTGATTATTGTGCAATAGATAGAAGGTCAGCAATTGGTATAATAATAGATGAAAAATACAGATCTAAAGGATATGGATCTGAAGCTATTTCACTTATGAAAGAATATGCTTTTAATAGGTTGGGTATGCATCAGTTGTATTGTAGTGTTACAGAAGATAATACCATGAGTATAAAATTGTTTAAAGCTGCAGGATTTAAACAAATTGGTGTTAGAAAAGATTGGTGTTTTAGGAATGGACATTTTTTAGATGTTATAGAATTTCAATTTTTGAATCAATTAAAATGAAGAAATTAGTTTTTAGAAGTTCTGTTATTTTGCTTTTGTTAGCTCTTACTTTAGGAGTGTATCTTTATGATCAGATTTTTTCATCTTTAACCAAAAGTGATCAAATTATTTTAGTTCCAACAGGAACGAGTTTAAGTGAATTAAAGGACACACTTAGATCTCATAATTTATTAAATAATGAAGTTGTATTTGATGTGTTTTGCTCAAAGAAAAATTACAAAACAATTTATCCTGGGAGGTATTTGGTAAACTCTCATATGGATCTTAATTCATTAGTAAATATGCTGAGGTTAGGTGCTCAAGATCCATTAAATATTATTTTTAACAATACTTCTACAATTCATGATTTGGCAGGTAAATTATCTTATCAAATTGAAGCAGACTCACTTGCTTTACTTGATGCTTTTAGAAATGAATTATTTTATTCTACATATGATTTTGATGAGGCTTCTGTTCGTAAACTTTTTATTCCGAATACCTATGAAGTTTATTGGACTATAACACCTATAGAGTTTTTGGAACGTATGCAAAAAGAATACAATCGGTTTTGGTCCGAAGATCGTTTATTAAAAGCAAAAGATATTGGTTTAAGTCCTCACGAAGTGTCTGTTTTGGCTTCTATTGTTCAAAAAGAAACTGCTAAAACTGACGAACAACCTATTGTAGCAGGTTTGTATATGAATAGATTAAAACAAGGCATGAAGTTGCAATCTGATCCCACAGTAATTTATGCAATGAAAGAAAAAGAAGGTTTTGATTTGGTTGTTAGGCGAGTTCTTAAAAAAGATTTGAAAATAAAATCTCCTTACAATACTTATTATTACAAAGGATTACCACCAAATCCTATATGTATACCAGAGATGTCATCTTTGCTATCAGTTCTTAATCACACAAAACACGATTATGTTTTTATGTGTGCCAAGGAAGATTTTTCTGGTTATCATAATTTCACTAAATCTTGGTCTGAGCATAAAAGAAATGCAAAAAGATTTCAAAATGCTTTGTCTGCTAAAGGTATTTTGAGGTAATGGTATATAAAAAAGGAGATAAAATTGCATTTTTAAATGAGTCTTTACATGGCGTAGTTCTCGATTGCATTGGTAATTCTCAGGTATTGGTTGAGTGTAATGGAATTGAAATGGCAGTTTCAGTAAATGAAATTATACGTATTACCCATATTCCAAAAGTAGAGGGGAAACATATTTTTACAGTTAAAAAGGCCGATCGAGGGATTGATGAATTTCCCAATTTACATAGAAATGCAAGTGATTATAATAAGCTCAAGGTTGGGGATTTGGTGAACTTTATGGGCGATAATTCAAAGGGGAAGGTTGTTTCAATACTTCCTGAAAATAATTATGAGATTGAAATTGAAACAGGTTTTACTATACCTGCAAATCGTTTGGAGATTGAAAAAATATGGGTGCAAGATATTGAAGTTGATGACATACAATTGAAGCGTCAAAAAAAGATTGATGAGAATAAAAACTCTAATCGAGTTTCTAAATCTCATCAAGCTCAATCAAAGTTTTTTCATGACCATGAGATTGATTTACACATCGAGAATCTTATTGAATCATGGAAGGGTTTGTCTAATTTTGATATTGTAAGTATTCAACTTTCTAGTTTTAGAAAAAGATTTAATCAAGCATTAATAAATAATGAGTCTTTTTTAGTTGTTATTCATGGTGTCGGAAAGGGTGTTTTACGAGAAGAAATATATAATTACTTAAGACAATTTCCTGGTGTTATAGTTGGTCCTGCAGATGCAAAAATTTATGGAATGGGAGCCAGTGAAATTCGTTTTAAATAGAGCTTAATGTTTAGTTTTTAGAATTCGCATCTTATTATTCATCAATCATTTGTAGCTTTGTAAAAGAAAAGCTCCTGACTCTATCGCTTCATAACTGAAGAGGAAAGTCCGGACACCATAGAGCATTATACTAGCTAACGGCTAGGCATTTTTAATGACAGCAAGTGCAACAGAAAAAAACCGCCTTCGGGTAAGGATGAAAAGGTGAGGTAAGAGCTCACCAGTATCTTAAGTGATTAAGATAGCTGTGCAAACCTTATAAGGTGAAAGGTCATGTATACCAAGGTTTCAATTTGAATAAGAGTTGCTCGCTCGATCTTGGAGGGTAGACTGCTAAAGGTGCTTAGTGATAAGTTCCGTAGATAAATGATAGAGACCCTTTTTGGGTTACAGAATCCGGCTTATGAAGGAGCTTTTCTTTTTTTCTTGATTATTTTTCAAATGATCATTTATTTTCTAAGCCTTTTCTTTTAAACTCGTATTTCAATTCAACTGATTTGTTATCTGTGTAAAGTTTAGGAACTTCTTCATAATAGACTTCAATGCCTTCTAGGCTTTTTAACACATCTTCTTCAAACTCCCATGAATATTTTTTACGTTGTGGACCTTCATCTTTGTAGTATAAAGCCCAAAATAATCCATTAACAGCACCGAACAAATGGCCTTCCCAAGAAATGTGATCCTTGCTTGGAAAGATCCCCCAAACCATTCCACCATACAGAAATACCACGATCATAGAAAGTGCCATTAAATTATTATGTTTTCTTATAAATCCACTAAAAAAAAGAAAAGATGCTAATGCGTATACAAGACCACTTGCTCCGATATGAAAAGAAGGACGTCCACCTAGCCATACTAATATGCCAGTAAATATTATTGAATAAAGACAAACTTTAATAGCCAGCTTTCTGTAGAAATAAAATAATGCTGTTCCTAAAATTAAAAGTGGAATAGAGTTGTTAAAAAGATGTTTCCAACTTCCATGAATTAATACAGAGCTTACAATGCCATACAGGCCTTTTGTTTCTCTTGGGTATATACCCCAATGACTTAATTTTATATCATTTAATGTAGAATACAGGTGAATAAATGTGATTACTATCACAAATATTAGAGGAAATTTAGCGCTATGAATGAATCCTTTTTTCATACTTAGTAACCAAGTTTTTTTCTGGTATTTTTGTCTATTGTCATCATATTTATGCCTAGTTCTTTTGCAATTCTGTCATGTAAATGTTTTTCATCTGAATTAAAACGACCATCAGCGACGGCAATATCTCTGATATCCGACAAAAACGTTTTTTTATTTTCAAGTGTGAAACTATCTATTGCATTCATACTTCTTGCAATTTCTAATACAGATTCTAGCCTTTCATTTTCTTTAATGCTTTGATACCAATTTATCGTTTCGTCCATTATTTTATTGAACTCAAGAATATTAGATGGATTTAGATTCATCCAAACAGCTATTTTTTTTTGGATTTCATCAATTTCTTTTTCAATGAAATCTTTATTACTAAGTTGAGCAAAACCTAGGTATACAAAACAAAATAAATGATACGGTGTTTGATTGCTTGTATTCATCTGATTAAGTTATTTGTTTTTGAGTTATAAATTGATTTACATCAAATGTAGTAAAGAAATTTTTATATATTTAGTCAACATAAAATAAAGAGATTGCATGGATCACGTGGTTATTGCCCCCTTTGGAGCTGAATGGTTTTTTTGGAACATATTGACATTATTTTTCATTTTATTGCTTGTTCTTATTCCTCGTAACAAATCTGATAAATTTAAATCTAATTGTACTACTTTTTTTGCATTACTAATGGCATTTGAATACGTGTTCATTCAAAGTTATTTTGTTTATAAAGGTATATGGACGCCACAAGATTCACTTCCTTTTCATTTGTGTCGATTAATGTTGTTCAATACTATTATTTTACTTTTTACACGCAATCAAATTGCTTTTGAGCTTTTGTTGTTTATTGGAATGGTTGGTGGTTTCCATTCTTTAATGACGCCTGAATTAACACATGGATCAGATTTGGTATTATTAATAGATTACTTTTTGGTCCATGGCGGCTTAGTTGCTGCACCGCTGTATTGTATTTTTGTGCTTGGTATGAGACCTAGAAAAATGGCCTGGTTAAAATCCTTTTTTTATCTTCAATTTTTCGTAGCTGTAGTCGCTATTATTGACTATCTTTTAGGTGCTAATTATATGTATTTAGCTGTAAAACCCGTAGTTAATAATCCTTTTTTAATAGGTAATTGGCCTTATTATATTATTGGGCTTGAACTGGCTACATTATTGCATGCTTTTTTAGTATATATTCCATTTTATTTAAAAAAATCTTTTTCACCGAGCTAGTATGATCTTGATTGTAGAAAGTGGCTCTACTAAAGCTGACTGGGTATTATTGGATGGCGTTAATACGATAAGTTCTTTTCAAACAAAAGGATGGAATCCACTTTTTCTTACTTCAGAGCAGATGATACTAAGATTAAAATCGTATCCAGAATTAAAAACTGTATTTGCCAAAATTCTAGAAGTTCACTTTTATGCCCCAGGTTGTTCGAATACTTCATCTTTTAATGATTTAGAGTCTTCATTAAAATCTGTATTTGTTGAAGCAAAGATTATGATAGAAAGTGATTTATGTGCTGCTGCTAGATCTGCTTATAAGGGTAGCCCATTATTTGTATCAATACTTGGTACAGGTTCAAATACTGCTTTTTACAATGGAGATAGTATTGATCAGCTAAAACCATCATTGGGATATGTTATGGGCGATGAGGGAAGTGGTGCATCATTGGGAAGATTGCTACTAAGATCATATTTATATCAGAACTTACCTGCTGATTTGCATTTAGAGTTTTCTAAAAAACATTCTATTTCCAAAGAATTGGTTTTAAATTCTGTATACAAAGAAGACCATCCAAATCAGTTTTTAGCCTCTTATGTTCCTTTTTTGGTAACGCATAAAACGCATCCCTATGTTAAAGATCTTGTTCAAAAAGAATTTAAATGTTATTTGGAGACACATGTTTTAAGTCATCCATTGTGTTGTGATTATTCAATTTCTTTTATTGGTTCTGTAGCGTTTTATTTTCAAGATATCATCAAGGATTTGTGTGTAGAAAATAATCTTGACGTCGCTGAATTTATACGTTTCCCTATAGATTCTTTAATTAATTATCATACTAAAAAGTAAATATTTGGAAACTACTTTTATTTGGGAATAATTTTTGCTAAATAAACTTGGTAAGTATTTGTATATTGCCATTTAATTTAAGAGTTGCTCTTTATGAAAAAGTTATTCTACATCTTACTATTGTTTCCATTTTTAATGGTTGCTCAAAGTTCAGATTGTATTATTCCTGCAACATTTTCAGGAAACACAGGTGCCAACATGACTGTTATGTTGACTCCAGGTTTTATTTCTTCATTA
The DNA here is from genome assembly GCA_002457305.1 of Bacteroidetes bacterium MED-G21. Taxonomy (GTDB): domain Bacteria; phylum Bacteroidota; class Bacteroidia; order Flavobacteriales; family UBA7430; genus MED-G21. The sequence continues at coordinate 5,604 of NTKG01000023.1, forward strand.
ACTATTACTGATGCAGATGCTTATGTCGTTGCAACTACCGACGATGGAATGGTAGTTGGATCTCAACCAGTATTTGGAGTTACTCAAACCTCGCTTGCAGTTTGGGGAGATGACTCTACAACACCAGAAGTAGATGGTGCAGTAGCAGGTGAAGAGTTGGTTTTTCAATTAGTTGATGGAAGTAGTTTATATAATTTAACATTAGGTTTTGAAGAAGATAATTTATACGCAACTGGTTCTATATTACCTGTCTTGACTCTCATCTCTGCTCAATTAAATTGTTCAACTGGAGATGAAGATGAAGTTGGAATTATTGAATTTTACCCGCCAGAGGGTAGTACATATAATATAGATAGTACAGAGATTACACTCCCTAATGCTTCTTTAGGAGAAAATTATAATGAGGCTATTGAAATAGATGTTCCTGAATTTTTAACCATTGAATTAGATGGTGATATTCTAGACTTACCTATCAATTCTATAGAAATTACTGGTGTAACGATGCCAAATGGAATGACATATTCTTGTAGCGTTAATGAATGCTATTTTGGGCCAAATACTTCTGGTGATATTGTATTATCAGGAACAGCTACTGAAAGTGGAATTAATGAATTGGTTCTTACATCTGCGGTATCTATTAATTTTCCAGCTATTGGTGATGTAGAATTGACAATTCCTTATACAGGTGGAAATTTTTTATTAGATCTCCAACTTCAGGGAGATTATTCTGTATTAAATGATGCCATTCCAACTTTTTATCTCAATGTAGAGGGTGGAGGTCAGCCTGGATGTACGAATGCTGAAGCGACAAATTATGAAGTTGATGCAACAGAAGATGATGGATCTTGTGAGTTTAATATTGCTTCATCTACTCAAGTGACTTCATGTGGCGGTATTTTTGTCGATTCTGGTGGGTCAGATGGAGATTATATAAACAATGAAAATCAGACAATAACAATTTACCCAGAGAATCCTGATGAATATGTTTCTTTATTTTTTAGTGATTTTGAGTTTGAAACTTGTTGTGATTATTTGACTATTTATGATGGAGAGTCGACACTCTCACCTGAATTAGTTCCTGGGTCAAATGGAACAAGTTTGTTAGGACAAACATATTATGCTTCTCCAACAAATGAATCTGGAGCTTTAACAATTACATTTACTTCTGATGGCTCTGTTACTTACCCAGGTTGGATTGCAGATATTGGTTGTACAACTTATGGCCCTTGTTTTGGATTTGATGTTGATGTGATTACAACTTATGAAACTGAAGAAGGTACGTCTGATGCAAGTGCAACTGTTGACATAACTTTGGGTAATGAACCGTTTGATGTTTTATGGTCTACAGGAGAAACAACTCAAACTATTACCGGATTAACAGCTGGTTCTTACAATGTTTCTATTTCAGATTCTGAAGATTGTATTACAGAATCTTCTTTTGAAATTATTGTTGACCCTTTGGAATACAATATTGATGAAGAAGATTTCATTTATAACTGTGGTGGAATTTTGTATGATTCAGGTGGACCTGAAGGAGATTATTCAGCCAATGAAAATGAAATAATCACAATATATCCTGAAAATTCATATGAATATGTAACTCTAAATTTTACAGAATACAATATAGAGTCCTTTACTTTCACTCTTTATGACTATATTTCAATCTTTGATGGCGAAGATACAAATTCACCTGTACTAGTTGATTCAGCTGCTGGTGCAGTGTTATTAGATTCTCTTATAATTGCTTCAGAAACTAATCAAACGGGCGCTCTTACAGTCAGATTTATTTCTGATGGTATCGTTCAATATTCTGGTTGGGCTGCAGAAATTAGTTGTACAACTTACACTATATACGGTTGTATGGACCAGGAAGCGTATAATTATATTTCTGAAGCGGAAGAATCTGATGGCTCATGTTATTATGCTCCAGGATGTACAGATGATGGTTTTGTAGAATTTTATACGCAAGGTTTTGAAGCAGATTATAATAATGGTGACTGTATTACAGTTTTAGTCGATGATTGTACCAATTCTGAAGCCTTAAATTACAATCCAAATGCAACTTTCAATGTAGATGATACAATTGATCCATGTGTATATAATCTTGATGATTGGATGTGTGGAATGTATTACAATGATCAAAGAGATGGTTACTCATATTCTACAGTTAGCATTGGTGATCAATGTTGGATGGCTGAGAATTTAAGATATGTATCACCTGGTTCTTCAGAGGTTTCAATTCCAGCTGGAGGTGTTGCTTCACAACTTGATGGTGGTTTTGTTTACACTGGAATAGATGACTATAATTTAGACGATAATGGTAGGTATTATTCTTGGGGTTCTGCTGAAGAAGCAGTTCCATATTCATGGCATTTGCCCACAATTGAAGAATTTGACGCATTATTATTAAACTATAACGGTATTGATTTACAAGTAGATGGAACAACTGGTTTTGATGCTCAATTGTCTGGAGGTGCTGTTATGCCAAATGGTGAAATAGAGTATTTACTAAGTGGAAATTCAGCTTCACTATGGACATCCACAGAATTAGATCAAGACAATGCAATTGCTATTAATATAGATTTGGCAACTATAGATGTCAGCCAAAATACTTTTCCAAAAGAATTTGGTCTTAGTATTAGAGCTTTATTTGGATTCCCTGATGATGCTATTTTAGGATGTACAGATGATGATTATGTTGAATATAATCCTGAAGCTAATTATGATGATGGTTCCTGTGAAATTATTGCAATTAATGGCTGTACTGATTCTGATTATTTGGAATATAATAGCGAAGCAAATTTAGATGACGGTACATGTGTTAGTCTCATAGTTGAAGGGTGTACAGACATAGCTTTCTTTGAATATAATGCATCAGCAAATATTGATGATGGATCTTGCTCAATACCTGCTGTTTTTGGTTGTATCGATGAAAATGCACAAAATTATAATGAATTAGCAAATCTTGATGATGGTTCTTGTATACCTCATATTTTAGGATGTACTGATGATTTTTATGCTGAGTATAATCCTAATGCAACTCTAGACGATAATTCTTGTGAAACAGTCGCTGTATTTGGTTGCACTGATATCAATTCAATTAACTATGATATTGTCGCAAATGTAGATGATGGTTCTTGTGTTCCGTATACTCAAGGCTGTATGAATCCCAATTATATAGAGTTTAATGCACTAGCAAATCTTGATGATGGTTCTTGTGCAACACTTGTAATTTATGGATGTACTATTGATTATGCTTTAAATTATAATGCTTTGGCTAATTCAGATGATGGTACTTGTGATGTAGAAGGTTGTACAGATTCTAATTATGTAGAATATGACATTTATGCAAATATTGATGATGGAAGTTGTTTGGTGACTGCTATACCAGGTTGTACCAATAATATGTATTTAGAGTATTTTCCTCCTGCAAATATAGATGATGGCTCATGTATTAATCTAGTAGTAGAAGGTTGTACAGATCCTGATTATCTTGAATATACTACTGAGGCTAATTTAGATGATGGTTCTTGTGTTACTGAAGCAAACTTTGGATGTACTGATCCAAATTTCTTAGAATTTGATCCTCAAGCTACGATTAATAATAATTTATGTTTAACTGCAGTAGTATTAGGTTGTACTGATATAAGTTTTATAGAGTACAGTATTGATGCGAATGTTGATGATGGCTCATGTATAACACCTATTGTTATGGGATGTACTGACCCTAATTTTCTAGAGTATTGGTCTTATGACTCAATTTCACTTTCAATTTCTAACTTAGATCCTATGCCGAATTTAGATGATGGATCTTGTACCTTTATTATCTTGGAAGGTTGTACAGATGAAAATTTTGTACAATATAATGCACTTGCTAATGTAGATGATAATTCTTGTGAAGATATTATTGTTTATGGTTGTATAGATGCTTTGGCTTTTAACTTTGATCCTTTAGCTAATACAGATAATGGTCTTTGCGAACCTGTTGTTATTGGTTGTACGGATGAAAATTATTTGGAATACAATCCAATGATTAACACAGAAGATAATACAATGTGTCTCACGGAAGTTGTTTACGGATGTAATGATGAAACCGCAATTAATTATAATCCGGAATCAAATACAAATGACGGATCTTGTTTCTATTATCTAGCTCAAATTACATTTGAGGGATTTTCAGATGGTATTATTGCGTTTCATTCAAATGTTAATGAATCAGGTATGGGATCTGATTATACAGTTTTATGGGATTTTGGTGATGGTTTTTCTTCTAATGTATCCAATCCAACTTATACTTTTACTCAAAATGGATTTTTTGAAGTTGTTCTTACTGTAAGTAATGGTTTGATTCAAGTTACTGAGACTATTGAAGTTGAGATTATCAATGCAATGGTTGGTATAGATGAATTAGAAAATAACAGATTGGTTATATCAATTCAATATTTTGATATAATGGGTCGAGAAGTTCAAGGTAATAATTTAAATCAACATCAGATTTATATTCAAAAAATAAGTTATAATGATGGCTCTCATGCTTTTATTAAAAATTTAAGATTAAATTAAAGTAATTCATTAATTACAAAAAAGACCATCGCTAGATGGTCTTTTTTGTTTTTAGTAAATATGACATTTTTATAAGATTCCAACTTTTTTCATACAGTTTTTCATTTTCTCAAAGGTTCTATTTATGTTATTATCAATTCCAATTGAAATACGAACCATTCCTTCAGATAATCCCATCTGAACTTGTTCTTCTTCAGGTATTTCGGATGAAGTACTTGATCCGGGTGCAGAGAATAGTGTCTTGTAAAACCCTAAACTTACAGCCAAATAGCCAATATTATCATTTTGCATTGCTTCCATAAAAGCATAAGCATTTTCTTTTGATTTAACATCAAGAACAAGCATTCCTCCATAGCCAAATTCCTCATTAAAACATTTTTTCATTAATGAGAATTGTGCATGAGATTCCATGCCAGGATAATAAACTTGTATGCCTTCTTTTAAAAAATGTTCTGAAATAAATTTTGCATTATGACTGTGTTGTTGCATTCTAATATGAAGTGTTCTCATATTTTTCAGTATACTAGCAGCTCTAATGGGGTCCATAACAGGACCTAACAACATGCCTGCACCATTATTTACATCAAGCATATCAGTGATAAATTCTTCATCTGCACAAACAGCTCCGCCTACAGCATCTGATGCACCATTAATAAATTTTGTTAGCGAATGTATTACTATATCAGCTCCCAGCTCAATAGGAGATATGATCATAGGTGTGAATGTATTGTCAACAACAAGTTTGATAGAGGTATTTTTTGTAATTGATGCCAGTTCTGGTATGTCAGCAATTTCTAGTAATGGATTACTCATGGTTTCGCAATAAACCATTTTAGTATTAGCATTAATTAATGCCTCTACTTGATTTGTTTTAGTAATATCTACAAAGTGTGTTTTTATTCCTAGTTTAGGTAAAAAGTTTTTCAGGAAAGCATATGTTCCTCCGTATATCGTTCTACTGGCAATAATTTCATCACCGCTTTCACATATTTGGAGGATACATGAGGTAATTGCTGCCATACCAGAAGATGCTACGAATGCAGCTTCAGTATTTTCCATTCTTGCTAAAGCTTGGCAAAGATAACTTGTACTTGGATTGGTATGCCTAGAATATAAGTGACATCCTTCTTGCTCTCCTTCAAACACCGCTTGCATTGTTGATGCTTTGAGATATGTAAACGTAGATGAGTCTGCAATAGAAGGATTTACGCCACCAAATTCACCAAAATTTTGTAAATCTTGGACACGATCTGCCGGGTTATTTGACATAGTTTTTTATGTATTAATAATGAATATACTATTCTAGTTTATGACTTAAATGCGATACAAATGCCAAATTAATCTTGTGCTTTACTACCTTGTAAATGAATTTTCAAAGTAAATTCATCATAAATCATTCGGTTTCCTAAGTCATCAAAGAAGGAACCTGAACCATATTTGATATCGTGTTTTGTTCTATCAATTTTTAATGTGGCATTTGCGTGAAATAAATCTCCATCGTTTTCAAATTGAGCGGGAAACTTAATTTCTTGGGTGATTTCTTTAATAGTAATATCTCCAGTAATCATGTAGGAAGTTCCATCAAAGATGATATTTGTAATTTTAAAATTTGAGGTTGGATATTTACTGCAATTGAAGAAGTCTGAATCTTTTAAATGCTCTTCGAGTTTAGCAGCATATTTAGCATTTTCAATGTCAGTACATTTTATACTGTTCATATCAATATTAAATTCTCCACCAACAAATTTTTCTTCTTTAAAAAGAAAGAAAGCATTTTGCAAATTAATATAGCCCGAATGAGCGCCACTTACTTTTTCTCCTATCCATTCAATTGTACTGTTTTCGGGCGAAATTTTATATGATTCTTGACATTGAATATCAAATCTAAATAAAATGCTAACAACTGTTAATAAAATCAACTTTTTCATGCGATATGTATTTTGTTACTTTATCACGCAAATTAACTAAATATTTCCTATTAATATTTTAGAATATGAAAAAACAAATTGATCATGTAGCTGAGTTTCATGATGTCTTTCAAATTGGAAATGAATTGAGTCCAAAAGTTGATGTAGGATCAGAAGTCTATATGTTGCGTTATAATTTAATGCGGGAAGAAAATGAGGAGTATTTAGATGCTTGTAAGCAAGGAGATTTGGTTGAAGTGGCCGATGCACTAGGTGATCAGCTTTACATTTTGTGCGGTACGATTTTGAAACATGGTCTGCAACATAAAATTGAAGAAGTATTTGATGAAATTCAACGTTCAAATATGTCTAAATTAGATACCAATGGCAAACCAATTTTTCGTGAAGACGGCAAGATTTTGAAAGGTGAAAATTATTTTAAACCAAATATTAAAGAAATATTGGAGGATTAGTAAAACTTAAATAAAAAAAGCCTTTCTATATGGAAAGGCTTTTTTTAAAACTAATTAACTTTTATTCGCCAACCAAATGGATCTTCTGATCGTCCAAATTGTATGTTTTGTAAATTGGTTTTTAATTGCTCAGCTAGTCCATTTTCATTGAGTTTGAATTCCAACTTCTGATCTTTATGTGTTATTGAGGTTATGTTTGCTACTGCAGCTGCTGTTCCAACACCAAATGCCTCAGAAATGCTTCCAGATTCGTATCCTCTGATCATTTCTTTTAAATCAATTTTCTCTTCTATACACTCAATTCTATTATGATTTGCCAATTTAATAATACTGTCTCTTGTAATTCCTGGAAGAATAGAATCACTTAATGGTGGTGTTATTAACTCATTGTTTCTTTTGAAGAAAATGTTCATTGTGCCAGATTCTTCAATGAATTGATGATTGTTGCCATCTGTCCATATGAGTTGTTGAAAGCCCTCTTGTTGAGCCATTTTTGCTGGGTAAAATGATGCGCCATAATTACCAGCAGCTTTTGCTGCACCAGTTCCTCCTGAAGATGCACGTGTATAATCTAATTCAATTTTTACATGTACTTCATCAGTGTAATAGGTCTGAACGGGACATGTGATGATGATAAACGTATAATCGGTAGAAGGTCTTGCTTTAATAAAATTTGATGAGCCATACATGAATGGACGGATATATAATGATGATGTTCCATCATTTGGAATCCATTTTTCATCTATTCTTAATAGTTCAAATAACCCTTCAAGAAACAATTTTTCAGGTATTTCAGGCATACACATTCTAACCGCCGATTTGTTTAAGCGTTTTGCATTCTGTTCAGGCCTAAATAAAAATGCTTCATCATTCGTACCCTTATAGGCTTTCATTCCTTCAAATATAGCTTGGCCATAGTGTAAGGAATGAAGAGAAGGGAGAACGTTTAGCGGCCCATATGGCTTTATTTGTGGATCTTGCCATTGTCCATCTTTGTAGTTAACGATAAACATGTGATCCGAGAATACTGAACCAAATCCAGCATTTTTCCACGATTGATTATCCCATCTACTCTGTGCTGCTTTTTCAATTTTCATATTTATTTTATGTATTTAAAATCGTGTTGATTTTTAATTTTTAATAAGCTGTGATAAATTAGTTCTATAACTAGTTGAACATCTTTAATATGAGCGCTTTCTACAGTAGTGTGCATGTATTTTAAAGGAAGAGAAATAAGTGCAGATGCTACACCTCCTGTAGCAAAAGCAAAAGCATCTGTATCTGTTCCTGTAACTCTTGAAGCTGCTAATCTTTGGAAGGGTATTTTGTTTTTATTTGCACTATTAATGATCAGCTTTAAAAGATTGTTTTGAACTGAAGGTCCATAGCTTAGTACTGGCCCATCACCACATTTTAAATCACCTTGTTTAATTTTGTTAATCATAGGTGTATTGGTATCATGACAAACATCAGTTATGATGGCTACATCTGGGCGAATTGTTTCAACAATCATTTTGGCACCATGTAAACCAACTTCTTCTTGTACTGAATTTGTAATGTATAAACCGAAAGGCAGTTTCTTTTTATTTTTTTTCAGTAATCTAGCTACTTCAGCAATGATAAATCCACCCATTCGATTGTCTAAAGCTCGTCCAACAAAATAGCGGTCATTGAGGGTCATAAATTCATCCTCATAAGTTACAACGCAACCTACATGAATCCCCATTTTTTCAACTTCATCTTTCGAATTTGCCCCACAATCAAGAAAGATATTATCTAATTGTGGTTTTTTTTCATCCTTTGCAGTACGAGTGTGAATAGCTGGCCATCCAAAGACAGCTTTAACCATTCCTTTTTCCGTATGAATATTTACACGTTTTGATGGTGCAATTTGATGGTCAGAGCCACCATTTCTTCGTAGGTAAATAAAACCATCTTTTGTAATGTAATGTACAAACCAAGAAATTTCATCAGCGTGAGCTTCAATAACGACCTTATATTTGGCTTCAGGGTTTATGATTCCAACAACCGAACCGTATGTATCTACAATATAGTCATCAATATATGGTTTAAGATAATCTAACCATAACTTTTGTCCTTTGCTCTCGAATCCTGTTGGTGATGGATTGTTAAGGTAATTCTCTAGGAAAGTTAATGATTGTTTAGGAAAAAACTTGTTATCCATTTTATGTAATTAAATAATACCTATGGTGCGCAAATATACAATTTTGCATGGTATATTTGAGGAAAAATATATCATCGATATTTTGAAAAAAGAGATTGTTAAAACACGAGACGGCTCAAATACTTTATTTGTTCCAGAATTTGATGAAACATATCATTCTACGCATGGGGCTATTCAAGAGTCTTTACATGTTTTTATTCGCAGTGGTTTAAAATTTAAAACAGAATTAAATGATATTAATGTGTTAGAAGTTGGATTTGGCACAGGTTTAAACGCATTATTAAGTTTTATTGATTCAGAGGAAACAAATAGAAATATTAAATATACTTCTTTAGAGGCTTATCCTTTGAAATGGGATCTTTTGAGTAAGCTCAATTACATTGATTTAATATTTAATGGAAAATATTCTGCTATATATAAAAAAATGCACACCTGTCATTGGGAATCTTTTTATGTGCTTAGCCCCTATTTTAAGCTTAGAAAACAGAATATAAAACTTCAGAATATTTTATTTGATAACGAATTTGATGTTGTTTATTTTGATGCTTTTGCGCCACGTGTTCAACCTGAGTTATGGACTGAACAAATATTTACTTCTATGTATAAAGCTCTAAAGCCTGGAGGTGTATTGGTAACCTATTGTGCAAAGGGTTCTGTAAAAAGAGCTTTGAGGTATGTTGGTTTTGAACTGCAAAGTATTCCTGGACCTCCTGGTAAGAGAGAGATGAGTAGGGCAATAAAGCCCCAATAATAGTTTTTATAATACTACATTTTCATTTTATCAACAATTCTAGAAACTGCTGGGCAAATTTCTATATTTTTTAGTGTGAGAGGTAGTATTTTATCCATTTTTTTTCTATTTGTATGTGGGTATTCAGAACAAGCACGAGGTCTTGTTTCATATATCGAACAAGAGTTGTCGTTAGCTAAAAAAGTACAAGGACTTGTTTTAAGTACGAGATCGAATTCATCATCTCGCTTTAAATATCTGTTTTCAAATGTAGAAGGTTTCATATTGAGGTGTTTAGCAATTCTATCTACATCTTTTTGAATAAATAAAGGACTGGTTGTTTTACAACAATTGGCACATTCAAGACAGTCTATTTTTTTAAATACTTCGTCGTGAAGCCTATTAAATTTATGATCTAAAGGTGCGCCTTTCATTTTTTTGAGTTTAATGAAAAGTTTTTTGTTTTGTTTTTTTTCTAAGCGTGCCTTTTTTATTAGACTGTCAATTTCTTTTTGCAAATCTATTTTTTTACAAAGATACAATTTCTCTTAGTGCATATTATATTGTTTTAATGTTGATGGTCAAAATGATTTCTTATTTTAGCCCTTATGATAAATAGAGAAAGAGATCCTATGGGACAGGCTATGTATCATTATTTTCATTTTAATGATACGACTTCTATAAAAGTGAATACGAATATTACTGAGGGGGAAGAATTACCTGTTTCTCATCTGTTTCGTAAGTATTCTGAAATGCCCTTTCTTGAAAAAGAAGCTTTACGTCTTGTAAAAGGAAGAGTTCTTGATGTTGGTGCTGGCTCTGGTGCTCATAGTCTTTATTTACAAAATAATGGATTTGATGTCACTTCCATAGATTTATCTGAATTGAGTTGTATACTTATGAATGAAAGAGGTCTAAAAAATGTCAAATGCAATGACATATGGACCATGGAAAGTGAAACTTATGACACCATCATGTTTATGATGAATGGTATAGGATTAGTTAAGAATTTAGAAGGCTTAGAGATCTTTTTAGAGTTTATAAAGAATTTTATAGCCCCTTCCGGCCAAATTCTTTTAGACTCGTCTGATATAAAATATATGTTTTATAACGATCAAGGTGACTTTTGGGTGGACATGAATTCGAAGTATTATGGTGAGTTGGAATATCAACTTACTTATAAGAATTATACGGCTGACCCTTTCCCATGGTTGTTTATTGATTTTGAACGACTACGAAATATTGCAATTAAATGCGGTTGGAATGTCGAACTTATTTATGAAGATGACCATTTTCATTATTTAGCCAAATTGATTCTAAAATAATCCTTACTTTAAAAATTATTCATTTCGTGTATATTTGCTGAAATAAAAAAATATAATATGAACAATATAAAAATACTTGCAGTTATTTTAATGCTAGCTTCATTTTTTTCTTGTATGGATGAAGTTTCAGATATAAATACCACGCTTGAAATTCAACCTAATATGGCGATTCCTATAATCTATTCTACAACAACATTAGTAGATTTATTGCCTGAGGATGAAAATATGTCTTTTGATGATGATGGTTTTATTCGAATTATTTATAAAGAAGATAGTATAGCACAGGTTTCTAGTGATACATTATTAGCTATTGAAGATCAAGTTCCAACTCAGGAGTCGTTTTCTTTAGAAGCAATTGATATAGATGATTTCCAAACTGATATTCATGTATCTTTATCAGAGTTAACAAATAATTTAGAACCTGATTTAGCAGAAGATATTGCTATTGCTATTGATTATGCTGAGAATAATGGTTCAGCTTATTTTCCACCAATTCCATCTCAAACTGGTGGAGTATATACTCACCAAGCCTCCGATGAGTTTGAGTTTGAGTATGTTTTGATTTCTCAAGGTGAGTTAAGTGTTCAAATCATAAACAATTTTGCTTTTGAGATATCTTCTTTGCGGTTAGAATTAATAAATACCGATAACCAAAATGTGCTAGGTCAATTTATATTCAACTCTATTCCTTCTGGTACAAGTCAAGTTCAATCAATTAACTTAGCTGATCAATTTTTGTATTCAGATATTGAGATATCGATTGTTGAATTTAGTTCTTTAGGAAGTGGGCTTAATCCACTCAATCAAAGCTCTTGGTTGTCTATTTCCGGTTCAGATGATATTAAATTTTCAATATCAGGAAATTCAATTGAGGCAACATCAGGCTCAATAAAGTTTCCTCAACAAGAAGGACCTTCAGACAGTTTAATGGTAGATTTTCAACTAGATGATAATGTGGAAATTAGTCGTATTGATTTAGTTTCAGGTGCTATTTCATATAATTACGAGTCTTCTGTAAACACTCCTATTCAATTAAATATTGAGATTCCTTCTTTAAAAGATCAGTTTCAAATGGTTTTTTCAGAAACCATTGAAGTCAATAATACTGAGTTTACCGGCCCACAATATATTTCTTTTCCTTTAGATGATTATTCTTTTGATCTTTCTCAGTCTGTGAATCAGATTCAAGTAAATTATTCATCGCAGATTATGGGTACAAATACTTTTGAGGAGTTTAGTGAGAATGATCAAATTCAAATTGATATTGGAATGCAAAATCTTTATTTTAGTTATGTCGAAGGTTATTTTGGTCAAATTGAACAACAAATTGATCAAGATGAATTAGATATAGATCTTAGTGTAATTGAAGATATTGCATCTGGTATTTATCTTGAAACACCTAATCTTAGATTTACAGTTGACAATGCTATTGGTGTTCCTTTGCTAATTGATTTGGATTTGACAGGAATAAATGAAAACGAAAGTCTTGCTCTTGGTGGTCCTCCAATTCAGGCTCAAGGTTTAATGTCTACAATTACAGATTTTAATAATACGAATTCTCAACTTTCAGATTTAATTGCAATGAGTCCATCTCAAATTATTTATAGTGGATCAGTGATGTCTAATCCTAGTGGTAATTTTGGTATATTAAATTCAATTAGTTCAGGCTCAAATGTCAGTATTGGTTTTGAAATGGATTTACCTCTCCATCTTAGAATTCAGGATGCTAAAACCACCGATACTTTAGCATTGGATTTTGCAAATGAAAATAATTCAATACAAGATTATGTAGATTCTATAATACTTAAATTAAATACTGAGAACGAGTTTCCTTTGGATGTAGATTTGATGATTTTGTTTGAAGATTCTGTTAGTGGATCTGTACTTGATTCTTTAGATGTTGATTTGCTTGATGGTGCAGAAGTTGATGAAGATGGACGAACTATTTCAGCAAATATATATGACAGTAATATTGTATTGACTTCTGGACAAATTGATGCTCTTTTTAATTCAAATAGGGTATTGTTAGATATTAAAATGAATTCCTTCGATAATCAGAATACGGCGGTTAAACTTTATACCGATTATGAGTTTAAAATTGCTGTAGGTGCCATCTTAGAATTAAATATAGAAGAATAATGAGAAAGTATATATTCGTATTATTATCAATGATTTCTTTTAGTTTGAGTGCCCAAAATATCCATTCGGGTTATCATTCAAATGCATTTATATTAAATTCAAATTCAAACCCAGCTTCTTTTCCTGACGCTAAAGTTGTATTTGGGTTTCCTGCTTTGTCTCATTTTAGTCTTGGATTACAATCGCCATTAAGTTTTAATGAGTTATTTGAAAGGGGAGCAGGTGATTCAGTAAAGCTGAATATTCCTTCTGTTCCTTCGTTCTTAGACGATAAAGATGAACTTTTATTGAATGCACGTAATCAACTATTTTATTTAGGATTTAAAGTTGGCAAAAAGAAAAAGGTTTTTGCTTATCTCGGAGATGAAATAGTTGCTGATGTGGGACTGAAACTTTCTGGTAATTTAGTTGATTATTTAACAAATGGAAATGCACAGTTTTTAAATCGACAAATGAATTTTAATGATCAGCGATTGGATGTTTCTGTTTATAATAGTTTTTATATAGGTGTTTCGACTGTCATAGATGACAATTTAAATGTTGGAACGCGTTTTAAATTCTTAAATGGTATAGCTAATGTAAATACTGAAAATTTGAATTTAGGCCTTTTCACTGATTCAACATCAATTCCTATTTTTCAAACCACTATGCTTGCCGATTTTAATATTATGACATCTGGATTGTCTTCCTCATTAGATCCTTTATTAAATTCTGGTTTTGCTGTTGATATAGGTGCATCATACAAATACAATAAAAAGTTTGAATTTAGTCTTGCTGTAAATGATCTTGGAAGTATTAACTGGGCAGAAGAAAATAATGAATTTTACACGACTGACGGTCAAGCTGAATTTGTAATTGATGGTTTAACCCACCAGTCAGGTTCTGGAGATCTAGATTTGGAAACTCAATTAGAAGAAATTACAGACTCTTTATCTGAAACAATGGAACCTATTACAACGACAGGTTCCTATAAGACTAAGTTAAATTCCAGTGTCTTTCTTGGTGTTGCCTATACTTTAAATAAACAACATAGTTTTTCTTTATTGTTTCATACTAGAAAGAATTTGGATTCGCGTTTAAATGTGATTAATCTTGGTTATCAATATCAAGTGGCAGAGTCTTTACAACTTCTTGCATCTTATCAAAACTTTAACGGTTTAAGTAATTTAGGAACAGGTTTTGTATGGTCTCCAGGAGCACTTCAAATGCATTTAATTTTAGATAATATGTTAGCTGCAGATTTATTAAATGCTAAAAATTTATTTCTTCAACTTGGATTTAGCTTACAATTTGGAAAGAAACCTACTGATCGAAAAATGCGTAAGAGAAATGGTCTTCGATAAATATTTATTCAACTTTAAGTATCCTTCTTTAATCTGCTGGGCATACTTCGAAATTTGTATTAAATTTTAGTTTTGTATTTTTCTTTTCACCATTTATTAAAAGTCCTTTAATTAAAGAGCTTTGTCCTTTAAGAATTAGATTTTTAATTTGGGTATTTGTCAGTTTCTTGCCGAAGATTTCAAATGGTATAGTGGTTTTACATCCTGATTTAAATCTATTGCAGCCAAAGGCTTTTTTACCTTTTAAGATTGTCCCTTCTTTACAACGAGGGCATTTTAGAATTTCTTCTTCTTTAACTTGAAATTCAATTTTAAACTCTTTATTAATGATTAAGCGTCCTTCTAAAAGAGATTCTTTCATTTTAAAATCTTTCATCCAATTTGTTTTTTTCTTATTAATTAATTGGAAGATTTGATTTTCGCTTAATTTTTTATGGTATTGTTCGAAATGGACCACAAAATGGCATCCTTTTTTATATTCGCTGCAACCGAAAGCTGTCTTTCCTTTTAAGATCTTTCCGGTTTTACATTTCGGACAGTTAGGTGTGTCAATTTTTTTACGCACCTTTATATCAGCTTCACTAAAACGGTTTACCGATTGTCGGTTTTTTACTTCTTTGACTACTGTCGTCACTAATGTTTCCATTTCTTTTAGAAAAACTTGTGCATTGTACTTGCCTTGTTCAAT
>NTKG01000024.1 GCA_002457305.1 Bacteroidetes bacterium MED-G21
TTAGGTGCATAGCCCATATTTCCTACAAACACAATATCGTATTTTGATTTTGTATTTATTTGACTAAAGTGATTAAAGTCGACACCATTTGGTACAATATGTATTTGATCTCTTTTCTGATGGCTGATATGTTTTTTATCTTCTTCACTAATGATAGTGTGTGTGTTAAAGATTTCAAATATTGATTTTTCGTAGTTTTTTTGTTTTGAACTTTCCCATTTGTAAAGCCATTTGGTAAATATGTTTGATTTAAGCGCTCTCCGTTCCATTCCTTTTGAGAAGGCGTCCATATAATCTATAGTTTTTGTTTCTTTTCTATCTTTTACATACTCTGCAGCTCTTGTTAATTGGCAGTATATATGATCGGGCTCAATCTTATCAATAAGATGATTTACTCTTTTTTTTGCTCTAAACTCAGTAAATAGAGCCGTTTGAAATGGAAGTGCATTGAAAAACGATTTTAGTAAGCTAAACAACGTAAGAAATAAAGATTGGTTTATAAAATACACTTCTTCGCAGAATTCATTTAAGACTTCTCTAGAGATTTTATGTTCATTGCTTAAGGGAGATTTTATGGCGCATAGGTATATCTCATGATGTTTAGATAATTCTATGAGTTGGTGATATATTCTCAGTTTATCTCCTTTATCTAAAGGGAAGGGAATTCTTGAAGTGATAACAAACAACTTCATTTATATAACTTTTTTAAGTTCATTCGTTATGTGGTTTTTTGAAAATTTTTCGAGTGCATATTTTTTTGCTTCATCTCCAATGGCATTAACTTTATCTGGGTTTTGTATACAGAAGCACATTGCCTCAATAAATTCATTTTCTGTGTTTGCTATAAGGATGTTTTTATTGTTGGAACAATTTATTCCTTTTACACCAATACTCGTACTAATAATACACTTTCCTAATGCCATACCCTCCATAATCTTAACTCGAATTCCCGATCCTGAAAATAAGGGTACCAACATGACTTTGTGTTTGGATATAAAATCTAAAGCATTATTGACTTCATTATGGTTATAGTAACCATCTTGCCTGCGTGATATTAATTTTTTTGGCATAGCTCTTCCAGCAAGATGTATTTCGGCAGATTTTTCTAATTGTTTTACTTTTGGAAAAACATTGTTTAATATCCAATTTATCCCATCTTGGTTGGGCAGCCAATCCATTGCGCCTAAATGAAAAAAATCAACTTTAGTAGATTGATTATTATGTTCTAAATGTCTGTTTTCTATATAGAGCCCTAATGTATGAGTCTCTGTAGGGCAGTAGTTCTTTATATGTGTACAATCAGTTTCAGATATCGAAAGTATTGCTTCTATCGTATTCCAAAATTTGACTTCTTCATTTTTGAGCCTTTTGGCTTGACTTTTTAAATACCATTTTTTAATGATGTTAGTATTTTGATTGCTTTGTTCAAGCCAAATATGGTGCTCAATGTTATGTGCACGATAGAGTTTTTTTGCAGAGCTAAACTCATTTACAATGTCCAGATAAGCACTGGTGAATAGACTTTCGAAAATAATTGTATCGAATGTGTTATTATTGAGAATTTTTTTGAGCGCTTCTCTAAATACATTTTGATTAAATCGTGATAAGATATAAGATTGTTTTGATAATATATTCGAAAGTGCAGAAGCTATTTTTAGCTGTGTGTTAACATAAATTGCCTTGAAGCTAAGATTGGTGTTTATTAATTTATTTTGACTGGGATGTTTGTCGGTTTCCATGCATAGGAATGTAACATAATGTCCTTGCTCTAAGAGTGCTTCAAGTATTTGCGCAATAGCAATGCTTCCACCATCTACTTTAGGATAGGGTGGCTTGTGAGAAATAATTAAGATTTTTTTTGAGGCCATGCTTGTTTTAATCTTAATAAAAATTTTCGATGAAAATTAATTTCAAAGAATGCGGCATCTTTGGAAGCTTGTATGGTCAAGAATAAACCTAAAGGTGTAAGAATAAATGACGAAATCCACATACCCTGACTTACAGGTATTACATCTTGTAATGCACTTTTTTCTCCTGTAATAGATGATATGTGGTATACCAAAAAGAATAAAATCGAAATGAGTACGGGCATACCTAATCCACCTTTTCGAATAATAGAACCAAGTGGTGCACCAATTAAAAAAAGGACAATGCAGGCAAATGATAAGCTAAACTTTCGGTGCCATTCAATTTTTGATTTCTTAAGTTTTTTGTTTTTATATTTTAGTTCACGTTTTGTGTTGTAAACGAATGATTTGTTGCTTCTGGCAAGATTAGATGCTGCTTTAATGAGTCTGTTTTTCTTTCGATTTGAGAGTTTTGTAATGCTAAATGCTTCTGGTATAAATTTCGATTTATCAAGACTGTCTACTTCCTGAAAACTGAAAGAGGATGAAAGTTTATCATTAAATTGCTTTAGTTTTTCGTTAATATTATTGTTGATGGAGTCTGCGTTTTGTTTCAGCTGCTTTAGGTTCATAAATTGGGCAACATTCGAATATCGCTCTTCATCAGATCTTTCGAGTTGGAAAGAAGCAAGGTCAAATCGGATTTTTTCAGCTTTAAAATTGGTACGAGCAAAAGGTAAGTCTATTCTTTTTTTAGGGTTTTTAGGATCGACTTCTTCATAACTGTATCCATTAAATAATTCTAAATACAGATATCGGTTATTGATTCCACTATACATGCTACCATGTTCTGCTTTTATGACTTTGGTGTTGCCCATTTTCTCACTGTGGTCATATATGAGAAGGTCTTTTAGTATTCTTCCTTCTTTCTCTTTTTTGTTGACTTTAATACTGTATCCTTCAATGTCATTAAAAAAGATTCCTTCTCTAATATTTAAAGCCAATTTTTTATTCATAATATCATACAAAAGTGTTTTAAACTTCATGTTTGAATACGGGATGACGTGATTTGAAAATAAAAAGGCGCCAATTGAAATGATACAAACTGTAACGAATAATGGACGCATAATTTTGTAAAGAGATATTCCGGAAGATTTTAAGGCTGTAAGTTCATAGGTCTCACCAAGCTTGCCAAATGCCATTAAAGATGCTAGTAAAATAGCCAATGGTAAAGCTAACGGAACCAATGTGGGAATAATATAGATAACAATTTCAAGTATGATAGGCCATTCCAGCCCTTTTCCTATGAGATCGTCTATATACTTCCATACATTTTGCATTAGAAGTATTAAAAGCATTGTGAAAAATGAACCTGTAAATGGAGTGATAAATGCTTTTAATACGAGTTTGTCTAGGGTTTTCAATACCATATAATTGCTAGTAAGCAAAGATACACATACGAAGGGTTAAGATCCGATACTTTGTCTTAATTTTTCAATTTGTTTATTCCAAAGTAATTTTGCTTCTTCTTCATCTTCTTCATCTTCTGCAAAGTCCGTTATTATAAGAGAAATATCCTGGGTAATATCATCTACAACAATCTTTAATTCAAAGTAAGTGTTTTTGGGTTCATCCACCCATCTAAATTTAATTGACTGGTTATTTTTATTACTCAATAATTCCGCATCTTGTTCATCTCCATCCCAGAAAAATGTATAGTTTTTACCATTTAAGTTTACATTATCAGCAAACCATTCTGACAAGCCGCTAGGTGTGCTAATTTGATTAAAAAGTATTCTTAATGAGGAGCGTATAGGGAATTCTATTTGAAATATATTCTTTGATGCCATACAGAGATTTTTTAATCATATTTATATTACGCAATATAAGTAAAAATAGCACTTTTTAAACTTTATGAGATTTATTTAGAAATAAAAATTACAATTAAATAAGAAAAAAATAAGATTAAATAGGCAAAGCACTTGCTTGAAGGATATTAATTCTATTATATTTGCAGCCCTTAAGTCATGGCGAGGTAGCTCAGTTGGTTAGAGCGTCGGATTCATAACCCGGAGGTCTGGAGTTCAAATCTCCATCTCGCTACAAAAAGGCCTTCTTTTTGAAGGTCTTTTTTATTATTTTTATCGTGCTTATTGCAAAGAACTGTGAAAAAGATATTTTACATATTCATGTTTATTCCATTTCTAGGGTATGGACAAGTTGATGATCTCTATTTTATTGAAGACCAAAACTTTTTGGCTTTTCTTCAAGAACACTATCCTCAAACTATAGTAAATGATTCATTAGATATTAATGCTACTGCAGGGATTGATAATTTGCAGTTAAATAATTTAGGATTAGAAAGTTTAGATGGAATTCAATTTTTTTCTGATTTAACTTATCTTAATTGTGATTCCAATCAGCTTTCTACCTTGCCATTACTTCCTGAACTATTAACAGACTTATGGTGCAAGCATAATCAAATTTCAATCTTACCAGATTTACCTGAAACTCTAACTTTGCTATGGTGTACTGACAATTATCTGAATAGCCTGCCAACACTACCTGAGGGTTTAATAAATTTAGGTTGTGAAAGGAATTTTCTTACAAGTTTGCCAAATTTACCAAGTGGTTTAACTACTTTATATTGCGAACATAATCAAATTAGTAATTTACCATTATTACCTAATTCATTGAGTTTTTTTAATTGTTCGTTTAACCAATTAAGTATTTTACCAGAACTACCTAACTTTATAATAGAACTTTCATGCTCTAACAATCAAATTTCTGTTTTACCAGAACTTCCCTCTGGTTTGACGTCTCTTTTTTGTTATTACAATCTACTTTCTACTTTACCATTAATTCCACAAAGTTTAACTGATCTTAGGTGCCACAACAATCTTCTTTCAAGTTTACCATCACTCTCTCTTGGAATTACTTATCTTAATTGTAGCATAAATCAACTTACTAGGTTGCCAGAGCTACCAGAAAGTCTTAATACACTTGTGTTTAATAATAATCCAATAGAATGTGTTACCAATTATCTTCAACAATTTCCAAATTTGAGTGTTTATTATTTATGTGATGAGGGCTGTACTGATTTAACAGCAGATAATTATAATCCTGAAGCCATAAACGATGATGGAAGTTGCCAATATTTTGGATGTATAAATAGTTTAGCTTGTAATTATGATGCCGATGCAAACTTTGATGATGGTTCATGTGTCTATACTCAAACTTATTATAACTGTAATGGAATTTGTATAAATGATAGTGATGGAGATGCTATTTGTGATGAACTTGAAATATACGGCTGTACAGATTCAACTGCCATTAATTACCAAGATAATGCTACAGAAGATGATGGAACCTGTATGTTATTTATTGTCGGATGTGGTGACGAATCTGCTTGTAATTGGAATCCTCAAGTGAATATTTCAGTTATCGATTCTTGCTATTACGCTGAAATATATTATGACTGTTTTGGTAATTGTATAAATGATAGTGATGGAAATGGTCTTTGTGATGAAGTTGATGCTATTGGTGGATGTATGTCTGAAGTATCTTTAAATTATAACGATATTGCTAATTATGATGATGGTTCTTGTGTATTTGAGTTTAATGTTAGTTACGATTTTATCACAACTATTTCAGGAATAGCATCAATCTATAACATCTATTCAGAGGATTTAATTCTTGGATCATCTCAGATTGCTGTTGGGGATTTAATTGGTGTTTTTTATCTTTCAGATGGTGTGCTTTTTAGTGGTGGATATGTGGTTTATGATGGAATAAGTCCTATAGAAATTGCCGTTATTGGTGACGACCCTTCAACACTTGAGGTTGAAGGTTTTCAAACTGAACAAGAAGTTATTTGGATTGTTCAACAAGCCGAGTCACAAAATAATTATTTAATAAATGTTATTACAGATGCAGATGTTTTTATACCTAATTCAGATGCAGATGTTATTCTTTATCAGGTTAATCCATTTTTATATTTGGGATGTGTAGATTCTATTGCTTGTAATTACAATTCTGATGCTAATTTAAATGATGGGAGTTGTAAATACCCTGAGCCTTATCAAGATTGTAATGGTACTTGCTATAATGACATCGACATTGATGGGGTATGTGATGAGGTTGATTATGATGATGGTATTGGAATAGATGAGATTAAGCAAAAAGAACCAAAAGTTATTAAATTGATTGATATTTTAGGAAGAGAGCGAACAGTTCATTCAAAAGGTTTAATTCTGATAGAGTTTTATGATGATGGATCTGTTATAAAGCGTATAGTTTTTGATTAGTTTTTTATCACTTTTTAGTTCATTGTTAATTAATTATAGAATTTGTTCGTGTGAATCATTTGATTTTGAGTGTCACCTTGACAGGGTGGAACTCGTGGGTTTAATCCTTCCACGAATACATAAAATGATCATATGGAAATAGCAATAGTGTGGGAAGGTATATCTGGAGTAGTTAAAGTTATCTTATTTGTAAGTTCTATTTTCTTATTTGGATATTTAGTAGGTAAGCGATCTAATTAAAATTATTCTTTATTTTTTGTTTTTATTATTTCTAAGTCTATCGAAAAACAAATCACTAAAAAACATTGAGATAAAATAAGTGCCTTAAAGTTTCTTCCCTAATCCACCCTATTGTGGTTTTTCAACATCAAATCGTTAAGAACTATTTTAGATATCTATTAAATGGAAGGTTTGTATTAATTAATTTTACTATCAAATAAATTAACCTCCCATGAATAAGAATGTGTTTTACTTAATCATCTGTTTTCTCACAATTTCAATTTGTGCGCAATCTCAATCTTTTAATAATCAGTTTGCCAATAAGCAATCAAAAGCATATGCACTTTTAGATTTGGGCTTTAGTGCTAAGTTGTTGCATTTAAATACTGAGGGTCCTAATACGGTTGTTAAAAAAGAAGTGGTTAAAAAATCGCCTCGTAGCTTAGAAGAAATTCTAGCGAAATCAAAAAATAAAAAAGCTGAAGAGATAACAAAAGTTGTAAATGCGGCTAAATACCATTTAGTTGTTGGCTGTTTCTCTAATATAAATAATGCCCAAGGTTTGGTGTCTAAATTAAATGATCAAGGACACAGCTCAAAAATTATAGGACAAAACAATCGTGGACTTCATATGGTTGCTTTAGAAAGTTATGCCTCTATAACTGATGCCAGAAGAGATCAGAAAGCTTTGTCTACTGAGGGGGTTTCTACTTGGATTAAAACCAATAAATGATTTTACGTTTCATTTAGTATATAGGTGATATCACCTATATAACAAGTATTACCTATTGCTTTTAAATAGGAACTTATTCTATATTTGGTAATATCTAATTTTTCATAATAAATCGGGAGTCATGGTGCAGTTATGTTCCAGACTCCTTTTTTTATTTATGCAATGGAAATGTGTTGATTCTTGACTATTTCTCGTAGATTTCAAAGTCGTAATCGCAGATGTGTTTGTCGTCAGCTTTATGTTTCTTAGAGTTTACCAGTTTCCATTCTTGCCCGAGTTCTGGGAAAAAGGTGTCTCCATCGTAATGATGGTGAATGCGTGTAAGGTAAATGCGATCAATTAAGTGGCTTTTTAAGGCCAATCGGTATATTTGACCACCTCCAATAATAAAAGGTTCAGAATCAGCAGCTTTTTCAGCTTTTTTAAGTGCTTCTTCAATAGAGTTTACTACAATACAACCTTCAGCTTGATATGTATTTTGCCTAGTAACTACAACATTAGTTCTGTTGGGTAGCGGACGGTATTTATGAGGAATAGATTCAAAATTCTTTCTTCCCATGATAACGAAATGTCCTTTTGTTGTGTCCTTAAAGTATTTCATGTCTTTAGGGAAGTTCCAAATCAAGTCATTGTCTTTACCAATAACATTGTTTTTTGATACCGCAACAATCATAGAGACCATCATTGTATTTCTGTCATTTTATAATTTACGCCACGTTCTGCAAGGTATTCTGAAACAAATTCTTTGTGAGCTCCCAAATATTCTGGTGGGGATATACCAATTCGGTTGTAAGTTCCATTTAGTACAATATTGGTTACAGCAGAACATGTATAGCCAGTAGTTCGGGCCATAGACATTGTTTTGTTTTGAAACCGATCGAGTAAGTCGTAACGGTAAACTTTTTCTTTGCCATTTTCTTTCCCTTTAATAATAATTCTCATGACTGTGAAATCGCGATCGTCTTCATCCATTTTCCATTTTGGAAAAAGTAATTTTGCGGTTAAGTCTATCGGACGGACTTTATGTCCGTTGAGGTCAATTTCTTCGTAAGAAAAGAATCCAGATGCTCTTAATACTTTTAGGTATTCAACACAGCCTGGATAGCGTAAAGTTTTCTCAATCATGTTGGGGATGTTTGGCATCGTATCTATTAAAGATCTCAGTCCATCAGAATTCCAACTTTCTAAGGTGCCAATTTCATCAAAATGAACAAGTTCGGTATCTGATAAGGCTTCTTTGGTAATAGTTTTACTGTTTTGAACATAACGGGCAGGACGAATGTATTCTTCGATGACATCTATAGGCGAAAAAACAGCTTTATACTCGTATGGCCATTCTCTTTTTTCTGGCAGACCTCCAACCAAACATTCGTAGTCTTCAATTTCCATATTGTTATTGTGATGCCCAAGAATAATATTTCCCATTCCTGGCGCAACACCACAGTCCATAACAGCCACCACACCTTTTTCTTTAGCCAAGTTGTCTAAGCCAAAAGGGTTTTCTGGGTAAAATGAAATGTCTACAATGTTCTTTCCAGCTTCAATAACATGTTTCATCATATTGTATCCCATGAAACCGGGTACAGCACCTACTACAATGTCATATTCTTTAATAATATTCTGAAGATTGTCTTTGTTTGAAACATCTGTACATAGGGTTTTAATTCCTGATTCAGAAAGTGGTTCTAAGGCCTTTTGGTTTAAATCTACAGAACATACTTCATGCTCCCTTGCAAGATCTTTTGCCATAACACTTCCTACAAGACCTGCGCCTAATATGATAATTTTTGCCATTATACTGCTACGATTCCTTTTATATGTGGATGAGGATCATAACTGATGAGTTCAAAGTCATCAATTGTAAACTCAAAAATATTTTTAATATCTGGGTTAATTTTCATCGTAGGGAGTGTTTTGGGCTCCCTGCTTAATTGCAATTCTGTTTGCTCCAAATGGTTTGAGTAAAGGTGCGCATCACCCAGTGTATGAACAAATTCCCCAACCTCTAAATTACAGACTTGAGCAATCATCATGGTTAATAATGCATAAGATGCAATATTGAAAGGTACACCTAAGAAAATGTCTGCACTCCTCTGATAGAGTTGACACGATAATTTACCATTTGCAACATAAAACTGAAAAAATGCATGACATGGGGGTAAAGCCATATTTTCAATTTCACCTACATTCCAAGCACTTACAATAAGCCTTCTAGAATCGGGATTATTTTTAATTTGATCGATTACCTGTGTAATTTGATCAATATGTTTGCCATTGGCAGTTGGCCATGAGCGCCATTGGGAACCATATACAGGCCCTAGGTTTCCATCTTCGTCTGCCCATTCGTCCCATATTCGAACCTTATGGTCTTTTAAATACTGAATATTTGTATCACCTTTTAAGAACCATAAAAGTTCGTGTATAATCGATCTTAAATGAATCTTCTTAGTTGTTACACAAGGGAAACCCTTAGAGAGGTCAAAACGCATCTGATGTCCAAAAACACTCATGGTTCCTGTTCCTGTTCGATCACTTTTTATTTGGCCATTATCTTTAACACGGCGCATTAAATCTAGATACTGCTTCATGGTATGGAATTTATGCTAAAGTAGAAGATTAGCTTACTTTTATGAAAGATAGAGTGTTCATTTTATGAACAAAATATCCACAAATTGAGCATAACGATATAGACAGTAAATACTTAGTTTTAGAGCATCATACCGACAATAACGGCAGTGAATAATGAGGCAAGCGTTCCAGCAACAAGAGCTAATATTCCCAATTCAGATAGTAGGCCTTTTCTGCTTGGAGCTAGTGCACCTATACCTCCAATTTGAATTCCAATTGATGCAAAATTTGCAAAACCACATAAAATATAGGTAGCCATAACGATAGACTTTTCGTAGGTAAATAAACTTGCAGCCTTCATTTCTCCTAAAGTTTTGTAGGCATAAAATTCATTTAATATTGTTTTCTCACCTAAAAGTTGTCCTACAAGTACTGCATCTTCCCAAGCAATACCCATAAGCCAGGCTATCGGTGCAAAAGAATATCCTACAATAAATTGCATTGTTAGGCCTGTATAACTTGTGTTGGCAACAATCCAATTGTTAATTCCTGTCCAATTTCCAATCAGATCATTTGTTAAGTAATTTCCCATGGCAATGATGGCTGTAAAGACCAACAACATCGCTCCAACATTTACAGCTAAGCGAATTCCATCTGAAGTTCCTTTGCTAATTGCTTCAAGTGCATTGCTCCCAATTTTATCCTCACTCAGCTTTAGTTCCTGATTGTATTCTTCCGTTTCAGGTATGATTATTTTAGCTGCAATAACTGCGGCCGGTGCCGATAGAACCGATGCAGCGAGTAAATGTTTAGCAAAAAGCAATTGCTCTACAGGGTCGCTGCCACCTAAAAAGCCTATGTAAGCAGCTAGAACGCCACCAGCAATAGTAGCCATTCCACCAGACATTAAACAGAAAATTTCTGATTTCGTCATTTTACCTAAATAGGGACTTACCAATAGTGGTGCTTCAGTTTGACCTAAAAAGATGTTTCCTACGGCCGCTAAACTTTCAGAGCCTGATAGTTTCATAAACTTTTTCATCATCCATGCGAAAAAGTATACCACCTTTTGTAAAATACCCAAGTAGTAAAATAAGCTTGTAAGAGCAGAGAAGAAAATAATAGTTGGTAGTACTTGTACCATAAAGTTAACCATTGGCGCCTCTATTTTACCAGTAATAAAGGAAGCAAACAAAAAGTCTGTACCTGCCTGAGTAAAAGAGATAACCTTTACAAAACCCTTTGATATTTGGTTAAATACACTTGCTACAAAAGGAACTTTTAATATTCCTATGGCAAAAATAAATTGAATAAAGAGACCTTTAAAAACCAACTCCCAATTGATTTTTTTTCGGTTTCTACTGCAAGCAACAGCAATTAATAATAGGGTTGTTAAACCAATAATTCCTCGGATAATGTTTTCTAAACGGGAAGTTTCCGTTTTGGCATTTATGACTTTTATGGTTTCTTTCTTAGTGAATGAAAAATTTACATCATTCTCATTAAGGGTTAATTCATTTCCATTAATTTGAATGGTATAATATCTAATTGAATCTGATGGTATACTGTAATTAAAAGACAATAAATCATCTGTTCTATCCCATGTACCTTTTGCGACAAGATTGTTTTTTGCTTTTAACTCATAGTGAAAAGTTCCGTCAGATTTTATTTCCATAAAATCTTTCTCAGTAACAGTTATCAGAGTATCTCCAATTTTATTTATAATTGAATTAAAATGCCATTGACCAGTAATTTCTTGAGCAGAAATTTTTATTGTGCAAAAGAATAGTATGAATAAAAAGTACTTTCTCATGAAATTATTTATGAGGGTTTCTTCGATTGATTTCGTCTCTTATTATGGCTGCTAATTCGTAATCTTCTTTTTCTAGGGCAAGATTAAGTTTTTTAGTAAGAGCTGATTCCGAAAGGCGTTTTAAATCAGATTCTGATGATTTTACTGGCTCTTTCTTGACTGGTTTAGGTTTAGCTTTTGACTCAATTTTTTTTGTGACTTTATGTTTTTGATCATCAAGAATAATTCCAGCCTTTTCGAGAATTTTTTCGTATGTGTAAATAGGGCAGTTAAATCTTAATGCTAAAGCAACAGCATCAGAAGTCCGAGAATCGATATTGTGTATTTCTCCATCTAACTCACACACTAAATATGAGTAAAAAATACCCTCTTCTAATTTGTGAATCATCACTTTTTTCAAATAAATATTAAATGTTAGGGCAAAGCTTGTAAAAAGATCGTGCGTAAGTGGTCGAGGAGGCTGAATGTCTTTTTCTAATGCAATAGCGATAGATTGAGCTTCAAATGCACCAATGACTATTGGTAATTTTATAGAGCCCTTGTCTTCTCCCAGAATCAGTGCATATGCATTGTTCTGAGTCTGACTGTAGGTTAAACCAATTATGCTAAGTTGTACGGTTTTCATTTAATTTATTCCGCACTAAAATAATAAAATAGGTCGATAGATTAGCTTAAACCATATTTAATTATTTGATTTATGTGTTTTAATGGCTTCAATAAGTTTTGGAACAACTTCAAATGCATCTCCAACAATACCATAATCAGCAGCTTTAAAAAATGGTGCTTCAGGATCAGTGTTGATAACTACAATGTTTTTTGAAGCATTAACACCTGCTAAATGTTGAATGGCGCCAGATATTCCAACTGCAATATAAAGTTGAGGATTGATGGCAATACCAGTTTGTCCAACATGTTCGCTGTGTGATCTCCAGCCAATATCAGAAACTGGTTTAGAACAGGCAGTAGCAGCACCTAATAAATCAGCTAATTCTTCTATCATACCCCAGTTTTCAGGGCCTTTTAATCCGCGTCCAGCAGAAACGACAAGCTCTGCTTCAGGTAATGGGATTTTTCCAGTTGCTGAATCCACAGAAACAGATTTTAATCTTTGGTCTGAGTCTGTAGTATTGTAGCTAAAAGATTCTATTGTGGTGCTGACTTGTATTTCATGAATACCAAAAGCATTCGGTGTGATTGAAATTACTTTTTCATTTGAATCAGAACTGAACAAAGCGAAGGCTTTACTTGAGAATGCTTTTCTTTTTATAGTAAAAGGGCTTAAGGTACTTGGTAACTCAATCGCATTTGTAATTAAAGCTGATTCTCTTTTAGCAGCAATTATTGGCGCAATAGCTTTTCCGTTGTTCGTGTTTGAAATAACCACTGTTTCTGCACTTACATGATTTGAGGCAGAAACAATTGCATGAGCATATGATTGGTTGTTAAAAGTGTTTAAAGTATCATTAGTTATAGTTAAGACCTTATTTGCTCCATAATTACCAAGTTCATTGGCATCTCCTTGATGGGCAATTGTGATTGCAATTGCATCGGTTCCTATTTTGTTGGCCAATTGGGCAGCGTAACTTACTGCTTCAAAAGTTGCTTTTTTAAAGCTTCCATTCCAACTTTCTGCGTATACTAAAACAGCCATATTTATTTTTTTATTTTGTTGTTAAATTACTTTAGCTTCTGAATGAAGTAATTGAACCAGTTGATCCACATTATCTGCGTCAATCATAGTACATGCTGCCTTAGCTTCAGGTAAATCAAATTTAATCACAGAAGTTTGTTTTTCAGCATTACCAGCTTCAATAACTGTTAATGGTTTTTTTCGTGCCATCATAATTCCACGCATGGCAGGAATTCTTAAATCTTTTTCTTCTACCAATCCTTTTTGTCCTGCTAAAAGCATTGGTAAGTTACCTTCCAATGTTTCTTTACCACCATCAATTTCTCTAATAACAGTTGCTTGATTGCCATTTAATTCTAAGCCCAAGCATGCATTTACAAAAGGTATATCTAAGTAGGTTGCCAACATGCCAGGAACTGCGCCACCATTATAATCTATAGATTCTCGTCCAGTTATAATCAGGTCAAAGTTTTCATTTTTTGCATAATTGGCTAGCAAACGTGCAACATAGTTTGCATCTGTAGGTTCTGCATTAATTCTTATTGCATTATCTGCACCAATAGCTAAGGCTTTTCTTAGTGTTGGTTCCGTACTTGAAGGTCCCACATTAATTACTGTAACAGTTGCCCCTGATGTTTCTTTTATAACCATAGCTCTAGTCAATCCAAATTCGTCGTATGGATTGATGACGTATGTGATGCCATTGCTATCGAATTCTGTATTGTTATTTGTGAAATTAATTTTTGAAGTCGTGTCGGGTACATGACTAATACAAACGAGTATTTTCATGGTTTATATTATTTAGTTAGTCAAACTTTATTAATGATAATTCATTATTTGAATTAACTTAAAATACTGTGTATGTTATACTTTTAAATAACATAAATTTTATAGGTACAAATGTAATTAAAATTACGAATAATCAAATTATAATGCACGCATTGTATTTCTATTTTTTTGTTCTAAATATTTTTGATAAAAAATAAAAATTGGAATATGATTATTAAAAGAAATCTATGTCAATTTATTGTAAAATAAATAATAAAAGTTTTGTAATTTTGCGATTCAAAAATAAAGATAAATGAGAGTTATACAGTTCAGAGAAGCCATAGCAGAGGCGATGAGTGAAGAAATGAGAAGAGATGAAAAAATCTTTTTGTTAGGTGAAGAAGTTGCAGAGTACAATGGTGCCTATAAGGCCAGTCAAGGTATGTTAGATGAATTTGGACCTAAAAGAATTATTGATACACCTATTGCTGAATTAGGTTTTGCTGGTATTGCAACTGGTGCTGCAATGAATGGTTTACGACCTATAGTTGAGTTCATGACCTTTAATTTTTCTTTGGTAGCGATTGATCAAATTATCAATTCAGCTGCTAAAATGATGCAAATGTCAGATGGTCAATTTCCGATGCCAATGGTTTTTCGTGGTCCATCAGCGTCTGCTGGACAATTAGGCGCTCAACATTCACAAGCGTTTGAATCTTGGTATGCAAACTGCCCTGGATTAAAAGTTGTTTGTCCTTCAAACCCTTATGATGCTAAAGGTTTGCTAAAAGCAGCAATTCGTGATAATGATCCTGTGATTTTTATGGAGTCTGAACAGATGTATGGGGATAAAGGTGAGGTGCCTGAAGGTGAATACATAATACCTATTGGAGTTGCAGATGTGGTTCGTGAAGGTTCGCATGTAACACTTGTTTCTTTTGGTAAAATCATGAAAAAGGTAATAGAGGCTGCTGATCTTCTTGCAGAGGAAGGCATTGAAGCTGATGTAATAGATTTGAGAACAGTTCGTCCTATTGATTATGATACCATTATAAGTTCAGTTAAAAAAACAAACCGATTGGTGATTGTTGAAGAGGCTTGGCCTTTGGCATCATTATCTTCTGACATTGCATTTAATGTTCAAAGAGACGCCTTTGATCATATGGATGCACCAGTAAAACGAGTTTGTACTGCTGATGTTCCGATGGCATATGCACCTAATTTAGTTGAGGAGTTTATGCCTAAAGTTAGTAAGATTGTTGAAGAAGTCAAGTCTGTGATGTACGTAAAATAGTTTTTGGATTTTAAGTAATTGATAGAAGCCATCCTCTTGTGATGGCTTTTTTATTTCAATAAATTAAAGAGAGAATTAAAATGGTGCTGCGCACTTAAAACTAATCCGTTTTTTAGTAGTAGGGTGCTCAAATTCAATTGATTCTGCATGTAAGTGAAGTCTGTTTGATTTTTCACCATACAGATCATCTCCTAGTATTGGCGAATTTAGACCATTTTTATGTGCTGCATGAACTCTTAGTTGATGGGTACGTCCAGTAATAGGATAGAAGTAAACTTTTGTAGTGTTTTGATTGCGTTTTATAACTTCCCACTTCGTTCTTGCTGGTTTTCCATGTTCTTCGCAAACAAGCTGCCTAGGTCTATCTTCTATGTCTAATCTTAACGGTAGAGCAATTTCGCCTTTGTCTTCTTTAATATCACCATCTAATAATGCAACATAACGTTTTTTTATGTTCCTATTAATGAATTGCTTTTGTAGGTATTTGTGAGTTTTTTTTGTTTTTGCAATCAGCATTATTCCTGAGGTTGACATATCTAGTCTGTGAACTAAAAGAGGTCCAGTTGCTTTTGGATATTGCATTTGCATTCTAAGTTCTACGGAGTCTTTGATTGTTTTTCCAGGAACCGATAAAAATTCTGCAGGTTTATTGATGAGTAAAAGATGATCATCTTCATAGATTGTTTCAATTGTTTTATCTGCTGCAGGGTTTTTCAATAAAGGGTTTTCATCTACGTTCATTCCCTTGAGCATGTGTCCTAAAATAGGTTCACATTTGCCCTGGCATGCAGGGTAAAATAGCCCATGCTTTCTAACAGATGACTTAGGTGGTTCGCCCCACCAGAATTCTGCCATTGCTAAAGGCTTTAATTTATTTTCGAAAGCATATTGAAGTAGTTTTGGTGCTGAACATTCTCCTGCAGCAGCTGGTGGTGTTCCTTGAGGTGTTTCATTAAAGATCTGGTTTAAGCTTTTTTTCTCACCTTTTATATTTAAAAAATGATATTGTTCAAATAGTTTTTTTTGAAGTGCATTTGATCTCTTTTTTCGATCCTTTCTTTTTTGGGTTATTTTGGAAGTAATTTCTGCTAATTCTAGTTCTATTTTTTGAATCCGTTCTTTCCAGTAAATTGTTTGTTTATTAAGCTCGTTTTTTTCTTTTATACTTTCTTTTGCCAGCTCTTCTTTTGTTATATGGTATGCTGTAGGGCTTAGTTTTTCTTCTGCTTCTATGCGTTCAATTTTTCGCTTTTTACGATTTTCAATTATTTGTTCTCTGTATTTTGAAATAGCTTCTACAGATTGTTCATTTTCAGATTTTAATAATTGTTTTAACTCACTAATTTTAGGATTCTGTTCGAGTTGTTCAATCTCATCATTAAATGTATTTAATATGGCTTCTTCTTTTTTGTAAAACCCATTTTCATCAAGCATATCGTAAATCGGTGGTACAAAGAATGAAAGCTGGTTTACACCAGATAGTTTTCCAGAAAATGCAGCTAAATAGCCTATTTCATTTTTAGTATTTTGAACAAGTAAAACACCAAACATTTTTCCAATTGGCTCAATTTCATTTTTAGAAATTCCAAAATTGTGATGCCATTCGTTTTGAGTTTTTAAATATTGTTGAAGTTCTTGAGAAGCTAGAACACATAAAGGGTGGGGTTTGTAGTAGAATGGAAATGTGAATTGCTTTGGCAATGCAAAATTATTGGTTCTATTTTTGAATGCTATAAAACAGTTTTTTTGCATTGGATTGTTATTTAAATACAATTCCGTGAAAGGAAACTATTAGGTTTGTAAGACACCTACGTTATATGCTTCATTAATTGGTGCTTGGTCAGCCATTTCAATACCTATAGAAATTACTTTACGCGTTTCTAGCGGGTCTATAATGGCATCTACCCATAAACGAGATGCGGCGTAGTATGGGCTCATTTGTTTATTATATCTGTCGGTAATTGTATTTAGCATTTCGCTTTCTTTTTCAGGTGTAATTTCTTCACCTTTAGATTTCAGACTTACCTTTTCAATTTGAAGCAGAACTTTTGCTGCTTGTGCACCACCCATAACAGCAATTTTAGCGGTTGGCCATGCTACTATTAACCTTGGGTCATATGCTTTTCCACACATTGCATAATTACCTGCTCCAAATGAGTTTCCAGTAATGATTGTGAATTTTGGCACAACAGAATTAGACATAGCATTTACCATTTTTGCGCCGTCTTTAATAATCCCTCCGTGTTCGGAGCGAGAGCCTACCATGAATCCAGTAACATCTTGTAAAAATACTAATGGGATCTTTTTTTGGTTACAATTCATAATAAAACGAGCAGCTTTATCTGCTGAATCTGAATAGATCACTCCACCAAATTTCATTTCTCCCTTTTTAGATTTTACGACTTGTCTTTCGTTGGCAACAATTCCAACGGCCCAACCATCTATTCTTGCATGTCCACAAAGAATGCTTTGACCAAATCCTTTTTTATATTCGTCAAATTCTGATTTATCTACAAGTCGTTTGATGATTTCTCGAACCTTATAAGGTTTGTCTCTTTTTTCTGGTATTATGCCGTAAATTTCTTGTTCATCTTCTTCCGGTAGGGCAGGCTCTGCTCGATTAAATCCAGCTGATTTAACGGTACCCGTTTTATCCATAATCTTACGAATGCGATCTAGACAGTCTTTATCGTCTTTGGCTTTAAAGTCGGTAACTCCAGAAATTTCACAGTGTGTTGTTGCGCCGCCAAGTGTTTCATTATCGATGTCTTCTCCTATTGCTGCTTTTACTAAGTACGAACCCGCAAGAAAAATGGATCCTGTTTTATCTACTATAAGTGCATCATCACTCATAATTGGTAGATATGCACCTCCGGCAACACATGAACCCATAATAGCTGATATTTGCGTGATTCCCATTGAGGACATGCGTGCATTGTTTCGAAAGATTCTTCCAAAGTGTTCTTTATCAGGAAATATTTCATCTTGGAGTGGAAGGAAAACACCTGCACTGTCTACCAAGTAGATGATTGGGAGTCTATTTTCCATTGCAATTTCTTGTGCTCTAAGGTTCTTTTTTGCAGTAATAGGAAACCAAGCACCTGCTTTTACTGTGGCATCATTTGCAACAATCAGACATTGTTTGTTAGATACATAACCAATTCCCATAATGACACCAGCTGCCGGGCAGCCACCGTATTCTTCATACATATCGTCTGCAACTAATGCGCCTAATTCTAGAAAATCTGATTTTTTATCGATTAGATAATCGATTCGTTCTCTGGCAGTTAGTTTCCCTTTTTTATGTTGTTTCTCAATTTTTTCCTTTCCACCACCTAAGCTGACCTTAGCCAACTTATTCTTGAGTTCAGCAACTTTAAGTTTCATTGCGTCCTCATTCTTGTTAAAATCGATATTCATATACAGCTTCTTTATAAGGTTGGTAAATATAAGGAAATACTATATTTTTAAGCTTATCACTATATAAACTAATTAAGTAGTTTGAGAATTTATAATTTTGAGTTAATTTTCTATAAATAATTATTGCTACATTTAATGAAAATCAGATGAGATATTTTTTATTCGTTCTGTGTGTAAATTTATTATGCTGTTGTTTAGCTTGTGGGCAAACTCAATCAAAACCTAACCAAATGAAAACAGATAAAGATTGGAAAGAGATATTAAGCCCTGAAGTGTATCATATTCTCAGAGAAAAAGGGACTGAAAGGGCGTTTACTGGGAAATATGATAAGCATTTTGAGAAAGGTGTTTACGTTTGTGCAGGATGTTCTAAAGAGCTATTTGATTCTTCTTCAAAATTTAATTCTCATTGTGGGTGGCCTTCTTTTGATAGTTCATTAAAAGAGAAAGTAATTGAGTTGAAAGACACCTCTCATGGTATGATTAGAGTAGAAATTGTATGTTCAAACTGTGGTGGTCATTTAGGTCATGTATTCCCTGACGGTCCAACACAAACTGGTTTAAGATATTGCGTTAATTCTTTATCGCTAGATTTTAAAGAAGAGTAAGAAGCAAGTAGATATTATTGGTGTTTTAAATCAATATAATTTATTTTTATGCTCATAAAATACCAAATTGAATTTGGTAGATTACTATTTTTCACTTGAATTTACTAGATTTGTTCGCCATTAAATTATATTGTTTATTGAATAATTTAGTGTTTTAAAGTTTAATTTTTTTTACATCCAATTATGATGAGTATTTACAAAAAATATATCCAAGAAATATCAGAACGTAAAACTCAGGGACTTAAAGCTAAACCTATTGATGATGATCAATTATTAGCTGCGGTTATTTCCCAAATTAAAGATGTAAATCATCCTGATCGAAAAGACTCCATCTGGTTCTTTATATACAATACTCTTCCTGGTACGACTTCTGCAGCTGTTGTTAAAGCTAAGTTTTTAAAGGAGATTATTTTGGGAGTATCAGCTGTTGAAGAAATTTCATCTGCTTTTGCTTTTGAGCTTTTGTCTCATATGAAAGGAGGTCCATCTATTGAGGTGCTTCTTGATTTAGCTTTAGGAAATGATGAAGTGATTGCTCAGCAAGCTGCTTCTGTTCTTAAAACACAAGTTTTTCTTTATGAAGCAGATACAAATCGTTTAGCCGAAGCTTTTAATAATGGAAGTCGAATTGCTAAAGAGATTATAGAAAGTTATGCGAAAGCTGAATTCTTTACCAAGCTCCCTGATATTGATGAGGAAATTAAGGTCGTAACATATATTGCTGGTGTTGGAGATATTTCTACTGATTTATTATCGCCAGGAAGTGATGCCCATTCTAGATCTGATAGACAACTTCATGGTCAGAGTATGTTTGAACACAATGTTGAGAAGCAAAATGAGCTTCTAGCTTTGAAAGAAAAACATCCTGATAAGACTATTATGTTAATTGCTGAAAAAGGAACAATGGGAGTTGGTTCTTCGAGAATGTCTGGCGTGAATAATGTCGCTTTATGGATTGGTAAGCAAGCAAGTCCTTATGTGCCCTTTATTAATTTTGCGCCAGTAGTGGCAGGTACAAATGGTATTTCTCCAATTTTCTTAACTACTGTTGGTGTTACGGGTGGTATTGGTCTTGATCTTAAAAATTGGGTTAAGAAAAAAGATGCAAATGGCAACACTGTTTTAGATGAAGATGGTGAACCTGTTCTTGAAGAAGTATATTCTGTTAAAA
>NTKG01000025.1 GCA_002457305.1 Bacteroidetes bacterium MED-G21
ACCTTCGAGTCTTATGAGAAACTTTCAATCGTTTTAGCAGATAAAATTGAATGCTTTTACAACTCTAAATAGCACCTGCTTAATTAAACTTCATTTCAGGAATTTCTCCTTCAACAAGTAATTTTCCTTCTGTTGCAAGCTGAATTTCTTCAACACTTACTCCTGGAGCTCTTTCTATAAGCTTAAAGCCACCTTTAGGAAGTACTTCTAATACTGCCAAATTGGTAACAATTTTTTTAACACAAGCTACACCTGTTAAGGGTAAACTGCATTTTTTTAACAGTTTTGATTCGCCCTTTTTATTGGTGTGCATCATCGCTACAATAATGTTCTCTGCAGAAGCAACCAGATCCATAGCACCTCCCATACCTTTTACCATTTTACCAGGAATTTTCCAGTTGGCTATATCTCCATTTTCAGAAACTTCCATAGCACCTAAAACGGTTAACTGAACGTGCTTACCTCTAATCATCGCAAAACTGGTTGCAGAATCAAAATAAACTGCACCACTTAAGGCAGTAATGGTTTGTTTGCCGGCATTAATTAAATCTGCATCTTCTTCTCCAGAAAAAGGAAAAGGACCCATTCCTAAAATTCCATTTTCAGACTGAAACTCAACTGAAATGCCTTCAGATATATAATTAGCAACCAGAGTTGGTATACCTATTCCAAGGTTAACATAAAACCGATCTTGTAACTCTTGAGCAATTCTTTTAGCTATTCCATCTTTATCAAGTGCCATATTTACTTATTTCTAAGAGTTCGTTGTTCTATCTTTTTCTCAAAAAGCTCACCCTGAAAAATTCTCTGTACAAAAATACCCGGCGTATGAATTTCATTAGGATCGAGCGTTCCAACTGGGACAAGATCTTCAACCTCAGCAATTGTAATTTTACCAGCCATAGCCATCATAGGGTTGAAATTTCGAGCTGTAGCTTTATAAACTAAGTTTCCGGCAGCATCTCCTTTCCAGGCTTTAACAATAGCAAAATCTGCCGTTAATGCATCCTCAAGAATGTGTGGTTTTCCATTAAACACTCGAACCTCTTTGCCTTCAGCAACTTCAGTGCCATAACCTGCAGGTGTGAAAAAAGCTGGTATTCCTGAACCACCTGCCCTACACCTTTCTGCTAAAGAACCTTGAGGAATTAAATCAACCTCTAACTCACCATTTAACATCTGACGCTCAAATTCATCATTTTCTCCTACGTAAGAAGATATCATTTTTTTAATTTGCTTTTGTTGGAGTAATAGTCCTAAACCAAAGTCATCAACGCCTGCATTATTAGAAATACATGTTAGATTTGAAATACCCTTTTGCACTAATTCTGCTATACTATTTTCAGGAATGCCACACAAACCAAAACCGCCTAACATTAAAGTCATACCATCGTCTATTCCGAGGAGGGCTTCATGAACATTTGCAACAACTTTATTAATCATCTTTTATATTTTAATATTATTACTGTGTGCTAACAATAAATGATATTTCAATTAAAACTCTTCAACTTCATCATCAAAATTAATCTGCTCTTTTTCAAATTCTTCACAATCTAATTCTATACTCAACTTATTAGGTGATTCAAAATCTAAACTCGAAACACCTAGATCTTCATCAGCATATACTCTAGTCATGTACTCTCCCCATATAGGTAACGCCATGTTAGCGCCTTGTCCTAGAGTAATATCTCTAAAGTGAACCCCTCTGTCTTCAGCACCTGTCCAAACCCCGGTAACCAAATTAGGCACAACCCCCATAAACCATCCATCAGATTGGTTTTGGGTTGTTCCTGTTTTACCTGCAATTTGATTCTTAAACCCATATTTCCATCGCAAGCGCACACCAGACCCTCTAGTTGTAACGCCTTGCATTAAATTTAACATCACATAAGCTTTTTCCTCACTCAAAACCTCATTTGTTACAGGGCTAAACTCGTCTAATATAACACCATTTTTATCTTCAATGCGATTTAAAAAAATAGGGCTTGTATAAACACCTTTATTTGCAAAAGTTCCATAAGCACCGACCATTTCAAAAATAGAAACATCAGGGGTTCCTAAACATATCGATGGTGCAGGCGGTATTCTACCATTTAAACCCATGGCCCTTGCCATTTTACGAACCTTCTTAGGCCCTACTTGCTTCATTAAATAGGCTGTAATTGTGTTTACAGAATTTGCTAATGCATCCTTTAAATTTAGCTCACCACCATATTTTTCTCCAGAGTTTCTAGGTATCCAATCTTCTTCTAGATCCCAGGTTTCTTTTTCAAATATGACCTGAACATTTGAAACTTTCATACAAGGAGAATAATTATGTTGATCAATAGCTGTGGCATATACTAAAGGCTTAAAAGTTGATCCTACTTGCCTTTTTGCTTCTTTGACATGATCGTATTGGAAATAATGATGATTAACGCCTCCAACCCAAGCTTTGATATATCCTGTTTGCGGATCCATAGACATCAAACCTGTTTGCAATAAATATTTATAATGTAAAATAGAGTCCATTGGGCTAAGTAATGTATCTACGCCCCCATCCCAAGTAAAAACATTCATCTGAGTAGGCAAGTTGAACACCTCTTCTATCTCTATATCTAAGGCATTTCGATTTCTCAACTTCCTGTAACGCTCAGAACGCTTCTTAGCATTAATTAATAATGTATCAACTTGTCCTGGTCGCAAATCTTGATCAAAAGGTGCGGGTATAGAGTCGGAACCTTCACCTTCCCAATGTTGATAAAACTGTTCTTGTAAAACAGGCATATGTGTTGCTACAGCTTCTTCTGCATATTGCTGCATACGAGAATCTATAGTAGTATAAATCTTTAATCCATCAACATAGATGTTATACTGAGAACCATCTGGTTTTTTATTTTCTTTTAACCAGTCTTTCATATACTTCCTCAAAAACTCTCTAAAATAAGGTGCTAATCCATCATTGTGATTTGTTCTTTTAAAGTCCAACTCAATAGGCAAGCTAGATAATGAATCTTTTTCAGCTTCCTCTATAAGGTCGTTACGATACATTTGCCCTAAAACAATATTTCTCCTTTTAAGAGCATTTTCTGGGAAACGCTTAGGATTATAAAGGGATGGGTTTTTTGCCATACCAACTAATACAGCAGCTTGTTCTATTGTTAATTCCTCAGGTGTGGTGTTAAAATAAATCTTTGCTGCAGACTTTATTCCTACAGCCAAATAAAGAAAATCAAACTTATTTAAGTACATCGTAAGTATCTCATCTTTGGTGAAATTTCTTTCCAGTCTTACTGAAATAACCCACTCTTTAAACTTTTGCTTAATGCGCTCTATAATGTTTGAGGATACATTCGTAAAGAGCATTTTAGACAACTGTTGGGTAATCGTAGAGCCACCACCCGAACTTCTTCCAGTAAGCGCTCCAGTTATGGCTCGAGCCAAGGATTTTGCATCAATACCTGAATGTGTTCTAAATCGCTCATCTTCTGTAGAAATAAGTGCATTTACTAGATTTGGAGAAAGTTGATCATAGCTGACAGGCATACGATTTTCATAAAAGAACTTTCCTAAAAGAACGCCATCAGATGCATAAATTTCGGTTGCCAAATTTTGCTTTGGGTTCTCTAATTCCTCAAAAGAAGGGAGTGGCCCAAACCATCCCATGGAAGCAAACCATACACCACCAGAAATTACAAGAATTGGACTCAATATCCCAATCCAAAACAAACGAATAGTCCAAGAAATAAATTTTCTTTTCACACTTATTTTAATTTGATCTTTCAATTCGTAATCCAATATCTTCAATACCTATGAGAAGGTCATCTCTCATACCATGGACTATCTTGTATTTATAAAGTCCCGACTGCATGATTTCGCTTTCTTTAAATTTAAGTAAATTGTATTTAATCTCGCCTACTCCCGAGCCTAGCCATTTACCATCGGGTGCAGCAAGAATATATTGAAGGGTATCTGTTCGATGTAAGCCACTTGGATGCTCAACATCTACAAAAAAGAAAATATTAGCATATAAATAATCATTATTATTTCTCAAACCGATTAAAGTATTATATAAATCACCTTTCTGAGAATCAATTTCAAATTCAAAACCAATCGTATCAGTTGCTTGCCAGCCTTGAGAATCTATTTCTAAATACAAATCAAAAACTTTACTTCGATCACAAGAAACAAAAAATAAAAGAGCACTAAATATGCAAACATTTCCAAGCTTAGTTCTTGTCATGACTTTTTGATTTCTTTCTTGAATTGTTGTCTGGTTTTAAGTTTGCTTCTAGAGGTGTTTTATTTTTTGATTTCGAAAATCGTTTTTTATGCGTGTGTTTTTTCTTGGATTTTTTTCGCCCTCCTTTCTTATCAAAACGCGTAATACTATCCTGCCCTACAACATTCTCATAATCATGCTTTGGTTCCTCTACAAATGTATTAATATACATTTCTAACGACTCAGGATGATTGCCCTTTTTATTTTCGAAAACAATTTCTTGAACCTTATCTAAATGGAGTTCAATAAAATTAGAAGGCTCACTTGAATAAGAATACCATACTTTACGCCTAAAAATGTCCATCTTTTGCATAAAAGCATCGCCTTTTTTTGTTTTAAGTTTTACATTGGACTTCGGAAAATCTTTAATGGCCTCAACATACATATCCAACTCGTAATTCAAACAACATTTTAACTTTCCACATTGCCCCGCAAGCTTTTGAGGGTTTAAAGATAATTGTTGATAGCGTGCCGCACTGGTACTAACAGATCTAAAATCATTTAACCAGCTACTACAACAAAGCTCTCGACCACAAGATCCAATACCTCCCATTCTTTGTGCTTCCTGCCTCACACCAATTTGACGCATTTCAATGCGAACCTTAAATTCATCTGCCATTTGTTTTATAAGCTCTCTAAAATCAACTCGACCATTAGAGGTGTAATAAAAAATGGCCTTGGTGTTATCTCCCTGGAATTCCACATCACCAATCTTCATGTCTAAATTTAAATTAAATGCCATCTCGCGAGCCCTATACATGGTCTTCTTTTCCCTGTTTTTAGCTGTTTCCCATTTTTCAAGATCTAGTGCAGAAGCGTGTCTATATAATGTTTTTATTTCTTCACTCTCGATATTGACTTTCTTCTTACGCATCTGCAAACGCACGAGTTCTCCTTTTAGAGAAACAACACCTATATCATGTCCTGAAGTACCTTCTACAGCAACACTGTCTCCCATATGAATATTTAAATTATTCTTGTTTTTGAAAAACGCTTTTCGGCCATTTTTAAAACGTACTTCTAAGATATCAAAAGGACTTTTACCAGCAGGTAAACTCATGTTTGACAGCCAATTAAAAACAGGCATTTTACCACAATTACCTGTACTACAGACTCCTTTACTTTTACAACCTGGAGCATTACCCACAGATGTTGAACAATTCGTACACG
Source organism: Bacteroidetes bacterium MED-G21 (assembly GCA_002457305.1). Classification (GTDB taxonomy): domain Bacteria; phylum Bacteroidota; class Bacteroidia; order Flavobacteriales; family UBA7430; genus MED-G21. Next base: position 5,432 of record NTKG01000025.1, read on the forward strand.
CCATTTTATATATTTTTTTCAGGCACTAACCTGATTTAACTTTTTATGGAGCAAACGAGCAATTTTAAAAGAAGTATCTAAGAACAATATCTTAGGATTTGCATTTCTTTCTACATGCAATTGCGCCATATTAAGCTCCGATATAATTTCCATACAATTTTCCGCATGAATAAAAGGAGCAAATTTCTCCATGGTGAAGTTATGTCCGCTAACATTCATTTTCATCATCTTCTCAACACCATAATTTTTCAGTAATGCATCACGCATTACATTTGATGCAAACAGGAGAAAACTCTTTTGATTCTCTCTACCTGCCTTAGCCATCATTTCCGACCACTGCACCAACTTATCAATGTCTTTAACTTGTAAAGCGCTAAAACACAAGCGCATCCATTGAACAAAACTTAAAGCGTTTTGCTCTGAATCTTCCACATGTTCTGTCAATTGAAGAGCTTCATTAATATTGCCATCTACAAGGTTAGAAATCATTTTGGCTTTTCCTTGCTGAACACCTCGATTTGTTAAATAATTCAACACCTCTTCATCAGAATGTCTAGGCACTTTTAACAATTGTGTGCGAGACAAAACAGTAGCCAACATATTCTCTGTACTCTCTGCAACCAATAAAAACAATGTTTTTTGAGGTGGCTCTTCTATAATTTTCAACAACTTATTTGCTGCCTGAATATTCATCTTTTCTGGCATCCAAATTAACATTATCCTGGTCTCACTTTCATAAGGTTTTAAACTCAAATCTTTTAAAACATTAGTGCTTTCTTCAACAGAAATTATACCCTGTTTATTACCAACCCCTATGTGTTTTAACCAGTCGAATAGAGAAAAATAAGGATTCTCATCCAATAAAGACCTCCATTCACTTAAAAAATTCTTACTTACAGGCTTAGTTTTTACATTAGAGGTTGTAGCAACAGGAAAAACAAAATGTAAATCAGGATGAACAAACTTCAAATGCTTCACACAGGATGGGCAAGTTCCGCAAGCATCGTCTTGTTGCTTGTTTGCACAAGCTACATACTGAGCAAAAGCAAGTGCTAATGCTAAATTTGCCGAACCTTTAGGCCCCAAAAATAATTGCGCATGAGGAACAGCACCCTCTCGTATAGACTGCATCAACAACTTTTTGAGTTTTTCTTGCCCTAAAACATCTTTAAAGTACATCTTTCAAAGATACAATTTGAAATTTATTCTATGAACTTACTTTTTGTAGAAAAAAAACCTTTTAAAGAGTCCTCATTAAAAATCTATATAGTGTTATAAATCCACTATATTTAATGTCTCATATTTTTATTTGAAAACAGCTTTTAAAATGAAAAAAGATGGAGAAAACAACATCAGATGCCATTGCTTATAGACGATCCGTTAGACTGTATAAAAATGAAGACATTGATTACAAAAAAGTTAAACAATGTTTGCAAAATGCATCAATAGCGCCTACAAGTAGCAACTTGCAGTTATGGGAATTTCATCACATCACATCGAAAGATAAAATGGCCAAAATTTCCGGGGCATGTTTTAATCAAAGTGCTGCAAAATCTGCTCAACAAATGGTCGCTTTTGTTTCTAGAAAAGATCTATGGAGAAGTCGAGCCAAAGCCAATCTAAAATTTTTAAACAAACAATTTGATAAACCCAATTTAAGCACACAACTTTTAAGACGAAAAAAACAAGTTAATAATTACTACAAAAAAATTATACCAAGCATTTATACTGATTTATTTGGAATTATTGGTTTAATAAAGTTTGTTGTTTTATATATTATTGGCTTGTTCAGACCAATATACAGGCAATCACGACTCAGCGATATGCGAATAGTTGCTCACAAAAGTACTGCATTGGCAGCACAAAACTTTATGATTAGTATGGCAGCAATAAACTACGACACTTGCCCAATGGAGGGATTCGATTCTAAAAGAGTAAAACAAATTTTAAACTTACCCAATAGCGCAGAAATAACAATGATTGTAAGTTGTGGAATTCGTGATGAAAAAGGTGTCTACGGCTCTCAGTTTAGGGTTCCTTTTGAACAGGTTTACTTTGAGGTGTAAACGCTATTCTAATTAAAAATAAACCGCTCTATTCACCTTAGATAAAACTCTTTCATAAAAAAGGTGTTTAAGTGCAAAATAGATGACTTACTTTTGCGTAATGAAAACGATTGAACAAATTAACTTTCAAGGAAAAAAAGCCTTAATTAGAGTCGATTTTAACGTTCCTCTAAACAAGGATTTGAAAATTACTGACGACACACGTATTTGCGCTGCACTTCCAACCATTAATAAAATAGTTAGCGAAGGTGGTTCTGTAATATTAATGTCACATTTAGGTAGACCTAAAAATGGACATGAAGATAAATTTTCTTTAAAACACATTGTAAATCATCTTTCTGAAAAACTTAACATCAAGGTGAAATTTGCACATAACTGCATCGGTGATGAGGTTACTAAAATAGCAAATAAACTAAAGGATGGTGAGGTGCTCTTACTTGAAAATTTACGTTTTCACTCAGAAGAAAAGGCTGGCGACAAATCCTTTGCTGAAAAACTTTCAAAGCTGGCTGATATATACGTAAACGATGCTTTTGGAACTGCACACCGAGCACATGCCTCTACTGCTGTTATTGCTAACTTTTTTCATGACAACAAATGTTTCGGTTACGTCATGGCTAACGAAATAACAAATCTAGAAAAAGTAGTAAACGAAGGCGAAAGACCAATTACTGCTATTATGGGTGGGGCTAAAGTTTCTTCAAAAATCACCATCATCAATAAGTTGATGAATAAGGTTGATAAAATTATTATTGGAGGCGGAATGTCTTACACATTTGCAAAAGCATTAGGAGGAAATGTAGGTAATTCACTCGTGGAAGATGATAAGATGGAATTAGCGCTTTCTTTAATCTCTCAAGCAAAAGAAAAAGGAGTAGAATTACTTATTCCCATCGATTCTTTAAATGCAGATGCCTTCTCAAACGATGCAAACACGAATATTAGCGATATTGACAAAGTTGAAGACGGTTGGATGGGACTCGATATTAGTGAAAAAACGAAAGCCATTTATCGACAAGCAATATTAAGTTCAAAAACCATTCTGTGGAATGGCCCAATGGGTGTTTTTGAAATGGATAAATTTTCAAGTGGAACTAAATTCGTTGCAAATGCCATTACAGATGCAACATCGCGAGGAAGTTTTTCTTTAGTAGGTGGGGGCGATTCAGTTGCTGCAGTTAAAAAATTTAATCTGCAAGATAAGGTAAGCTATGTTTCTACTGGTGGTGGCGCCATGCTAGAATATCTGGAAGGAAAAGAACTTCCAGGAATTAAAGCCATTAACGGTTAAAACAACTCATCCTCATTCAGATTCTCTATACTTTCTTTTTGTTTTTCAAATTCTTCTAAAACATTTGGATAAAATTGTTCTATTTGAATTCGGATGGGGTTATACATAAGAGATGAACTTAAAACCTCATCATTTACCATTCCAAATTCCTTATTAAATCTGTCGAAAAACGAAATAAATACAGCTAAAATTAAAAGCACTTTAACACCTCCAAAAATGGCTCCCATCATTCGGTTTATGAAACCAAGTGCAACCAACTTAATCAACATCGTTAGAATTTTTCCTGTAAGCGAAATAAGCATTACAATAATTAGAAAAGTAAGTCCATAAGATGCAAGTTGTAGGTATACAGTTTTGATTTCAACATAATGACTTAAAAACTCAAAAGTAAATGATGAAAAGTGCAATGCACCATAAATTCCAAGTGTCAAAGCGAGTAATGAAGCGAGCTCGATAATCAATCCTTTCGTAAATCCTCGATACAATCCATAAAGCAATGGAATTAATAAAATATAATCTAATGAGTTCATGCGATAAATTTACAAGTAGAAAAGATAATTACAAAGAACATTGTACTTTTGTGTAATTAATTTTACAAAATGAGAGATCCGGAATTAAAAGAAAAATGGGAAAATTTAGTGTCTTTTATCTCAAAAGAATTTGGTGATGGAGAGATTTTAGACCTTCAAGCGATTTTATTTCTCATTGGTATTCAAGAACTAGGTCAGGGTTATAGATCGTTTTCTAAAGAAGAAAAAACAGACTTACTTCACATAGCAATTTGCCGTTTATTAAGTAATTACGGATATTATGAATTGGAGGGTCGAGACAAGGACGGGTGGCCACATTACCTAACTAACGAAAAACTTCCTCCTCTAAAACCTGGTGAACAAACGATTTTAATGAAAGAAGCTGCAATAATGTATTTCGAAGAAAGTGGTGTTACTTTTTAATACACCACTACAGTAATTGGTACAATCTTATCCTCTTCTAAAACAATTAATGCCTCGCCATATATCTCATCTTCATTGTCGGTAGTGGGATCACAAATTAAACAAGCCTTAACTTTTAAAATGGCAACATTGTAATATGAAAAAGACACTTTACCCATATCGTTTGTTACCCCTTCTCTATATGGTTCATAATCAGCATCAACTTCTACAGTGGTTTCAACAGTAAAATCAGGCATTGGTTCCCCTTGGTCATTAACAACTGTTATCTCAGCTTCGTAAAAGTGTTCCACTTCACATGAATTCATGAAAGTAAGAAGTGTAAAGCTCGTTAAAAGTAAGCCTAATATAGAGGATGGTGTGCGTTTCATATGTCCTTAATATTTAGTAATATTGTGCATTCCTAGAGGCCAAATATACAAATTTTCAATTAGGAATTAAATCCGATTAGACAAAGCAAGCATTATGCTAAAGCAGATTGAAGAACATATCATAGAGGTTGAAAAGTTCGAAGCAGATTCGATAGAAAGTGCTGAGCATTTTAGAATTAAGTACTTAGGGAAAAAGGGTGTTTTAAACGACTTATTTCTTGCATTTAAAAACGTACCGAACGAAGAAAAAAAAGCATTTGGTCAGGCTCTAAATAAATTAAAAATAAAAGCGCAAGAAAAAGTTGACGCTTTACAAAAACATTTTGGAGACAAAGAGGACCAAGGCAATCGCAAAATAGATTTAACTATGAGCGCGGAGCCCTTACGTTTAGGAACTCGACACCCTTTGTCTATTGTGAAAAACGATATCATTGAAATTTTTTCTCGTTTAGGGTTTACTATTTCCGAAGGACCCGAAATCGAAGATGATTGGCACAACTTTAGTGCGCTTAATCTCCCAGAAGAACATCCTGCACGAGACATGCAAGACACCTTCTTCATCCAAAGAAACCCTGACACGCTCTTAAGAACTCATACTTCATCTGTTCAGGTTCGTTTCATGGAAAAAAATGACGCGCCTATTCGTACGATCTCTCCTGGTAGAGTTTTTCGAAATGAAGCAATTTCTGCAAGAGCTCACTGTATCTTTCACCAAATCGAAGGCCTTTACATCGATGAAAACGTTTCTTTTGCAGATCTCAAACAAACACTCCTTCACTTTGCTCAAGAGTTTTTTGGAAAAGAAACAAAAATCAGACTTAGACCCTCATATTTCCCTTTTACAGAACCTAGTGCAGAAGTAGATATTTCATGTAACATCTGTAAAGGCAAGGGCTGTAACATCTGTAAATACAGTGGCTGGGTAGAAATTTTAGGTTGCGGAATGGTAGACCCAAACGTACTTGACAATTGTGGCATTGACTCTAAAAAATACAGCGGATTTGCTTTTGGAATGGGAATAGAACGCATTACCATGCTTAAATATCAAGTTAAAGACTTGCGTCTCTTCTTTGAAAATGATATTCGTTTCCTAGAACAGTTTAAGCATGCATAAATGCTAAGTCTTTTTTAGAGATTAAACCAATTCAAAATCAAGTTGCTTTTTAACAAGATCTACATTTCGGACGCGAACTCGTATTGGATCTCCTAACTGAAATTTATGCCCTGTTTTTCTTCCAACCAAGCTAAAACTTTCCTTGTTTAGCACATAGTGATCATCTTTTATATCTCGCATCGACACCAAGCCTTCGCATAGGCTATCTTCAAGTTCTACAAACATACCAAATTCAGTTACTCCAGATACGATAGCATCAAATTCCTGTCCTTCCTTACCCACTAAATATTTTACCTGCATGTACTTAATAGAACTTCTTTCAGCATCAGTCGATAATTTTTCCATTTCAGAAGAATGCTTACACTGCGCCTCAATAACTTCTTTATTGTTTACTTTTTCGCCATCTAAATAACGCTGAAGTAATCTATGAACCATCACATCAGGCCAGCGTCTAATAGGAGAAGTAAAATGTGTATAATAATTAAAGCCTAAGCCGTAATGACCTATGTTTTCCGTTGTATATTTTGCTTTACTCATTGTTCTTATGGCCAAAAGCTCAACCATATTTTCTTCACGCTTCCCTGATACATCTGCCAAAACACGGTTCATAGAATTAGAAATATCTTTAGGTGTTTTCATCATTATATGATGACCAAACTGCTTAACAAATGCTGAAAAAGTTGCTATTTTATCTGGGTCTGGAACATCATGTACACGATATACAAATGGCTTTTTACTTGGCGTTCCATCCATTTTTTTACCAATAAATGCAGCAACCCTCCGATTTGCCAACAACATAAACTCTTCAATAAGTTTATTTGCATCCTTAGCTTGTTTAAAGTAAACACCACTAGGATTATTGGCTTGGTCTAGACGAAATTTTACCTCGACGCGATCAAATGTTATGGCGCCTTCCTTAATACGTTTAGTGCGCCTTTTTTTTGCGAGTTGATCCATTAATAAAATTTCATCAACGAATTTACCCTTCTTTTGCTCAATAACATCTTGAGCATCCTCATAGGTAAAGCGGTGGTCTGAATAAATTACTGTTCTACCAAACCATTCCTCTCTAACTTCTGCTTTACGATTCATTGTAAACACGGCCGAAAAACACAATTTTTCTTCGTGTGGCCGTAACGAACAAACTTTATTGGATAATTTTTCTGGGAGCATCGGCACTACCCTGTCGACCAAATAAACAGAGGTCGCCCTTTCATAGGCTTCATCGTTTAATACCGTACCTTCTTTAACGTAATGCGAAACATCTGCAATATGAATCCCAATTTCCCATTCATCTTCCGAAATTTGCTCGATAGAAAGTGCATCGTCGAAATCTTTAGCGTCATGAGGGTCTATGGTAAATGTAAGCACCTTTCGCATGTCACGTCGAGTCTTTATTTCCTCCTCTGAAATCTCCTCTGAAATAGAGGAAACATATGCTTCTACTGATTTTGGAAATTCATATGGTAAACCGTATTCGGCAAGTATGGCGTGAATTTCTGCATGATGCTCTCCTGCTCTTCCAATAATTTTAGAGACTTCTGCAAAAGGGCTTTTAGCTCTTTTTGGCCAATCTAAAATCCTAACTAAAACTTTGTCGCCATTCTTTGCACCATTTAGCTTGTCTTTAGGAATGTAAAAGTCTGTTCCTACTCTAGAATTGTCAGGCGTTACAAAACAATTTCTACCATCTATCCTTAGGTTCCCTACAAAGTCTTTCGGTACTCTTTCAATAACTGATACTACAATCCCTTCAGGGTTTTTACCATTATGCTGACCCGTAAGAGATATACGAACTCTATCTCCGCCTAAAGTTTGCCCTGCATTTCGAGCTGAAATAAAAACATCGGTATCCAACCCTTCACAAATAACATAGCCGGCACCAGAAACAACCTTCTCTATTCTTCCTTCATAAAACGTCTGACTTTGTTTGATCCCATACTTACCATGACCTATTTCTTTAATGGTTCGATCGGCAAGCAAGTTTTTAATAACAAACAAAATTTGATGCTTTGTAATTTTATCTTTTACCTGTAAAAGACGACAAATATCTTTGTGGGTTAATGGTCGGTCTGAGTCTTTAAATAAGACTATTATTCCTCTTTTAAGTGCGTTTAAATTTTTGGTACTACTTGATTTGTTCCGCGTTATTTTTTTCTTTTTCATTATGGTAAAATTAAGAAAAATGAACTCGGCAGCGAGATATATTAAAAAAATAAAACCAAACAAGTAGTTTGTTTATATATGATTATATTTGCATTCATGTTTTTAACTTATCATACATAATGGAAGTATGATATCTAACGCCTCAACTATGAAAAATCTCATTATAAGTGTTTTTTGTTTCCTTATTGGAATTTCGTCAATTTCAGCTCAAAATTGGTGCGGTACTGTTGCACATCAACAATCTTTAATTGAAAACCAACCTGAAAAAGCGGCTGCACTTCAAGAAAGAATGGAGCAATTTAACCGCTTACAAAAAGAAAATTCGGCAAAAGGAATTAAAAACAACGACCATTATATTGTTCCTGTGGTTTTTCATGTCATTCATGAAGGTGGGTCGGAGAATATTTCCTTGGATCAAATTAACGATCAAATGCGAATTCTAAATGAAGACTTTGCTCGATTAAATCCAGACACAACCAATACGCCAGCTATTTTTGCTCAAAATTCTGGAGACACAAACATCGAATTTCGTTTAGCTAAAATTGATCCAGATGGTAATTGTACGCAAGGTGTAACTCGTACTTACTCCAATTTAACTAACGGAGCACGCAACAACGTAAAAGAACTCATTCAGTGGGACCCTACCCGTTATATGAATGTTTGGGTGGTTAGGTCAATAGAAAATTTTTCTGAAGATGGAAATATTGTTTTAGGTTTTGCACAATTTCCAAACCAACTGTCTTCTGATCCCGAAACAGATGGAATTGTTCTTAGACACAATTACTGTGGTTCTATCGAAAGTGCATCCTCAAATTATGGAAGAACTCTAACTCATGAAGCTGGTCATTGGCTTAACCTAAGACACATATGGGGTGATGCAGATTGCGGTGATGATAATATTGATGATACGCCTACTGGGCAAGAACCAAATTATGGCGTTTGCACAGGTAACTTTCCTTATCACGTAGGTGTTTGTTCTGCTAGTTCCGGACAAACTATAACTCAATCATCTGGAGAAATGTTTATGAATTATATGGATTACTCTGATGACTTTTGTATGAACATGTTCTCATTGGGTCAAGGATCTAGAATGCGAAGTGCTCTTACGCAGTACAGAAATACTTTAATTTCTGAATCCAATTTAATTGCTACGGGTACCAATGATGATCATGTTATGGTGGAATGTGAACCTATCACAGAATTTGAAGCTGACTTCGCTTTCGGATGCAAAGGCGATGGAATTGAATTCGAAAGCAAGACATATAATACTTCATTAAGTAGTATAACCGGATATCAATGGACTTTTGAAGGTGGTTCGCCTTCTAGTTCAACAAATGAAAACCCTTCGGTAACTTATATACAACCTGGAACTTATGATGTTACACTAACAGTAACCAATAGCGCTGGGTCTAATACATTAACTAAATCTAATTACATCACAATTTCTAGTCTAAATGCAGAAATGACTGGACCTTATTTTCAAAGTTTTGAATCTGAAGATTTCCCAACATTCGAAAATTCTCCTGCTTCGAGTTGGACAATTTCTGGAAACATAACTGATTCATGGGAGCGTGTCACAAATGCATCTAGTCCTAACATAAGTCCTATAAATGATGGTCAGAATTCCGCTTCATTCCGAATAAGAAGTTTAGAATTTATTGATGCAGGTGAAACGCATACACTAATGACTCCAGGAATTGATTTAAGTGATTTAAATGCTCCAGTTAGAGCCTACTTTGATCTTGCATATGCAAAAAGAAGTGGTAATACAAGCGATATACTTGAAGTACATGTAAGTGATAATTGTGGTCGAACTTGGTCTAAAAGATGGGATAGAGAATGTAATGAAAATATTGATGACCTTTCTACAAATGGAGGTGGTAATGTGGTATTCCCATATACCCCAACCAGTGCACACTGGGAGCAGCAAAACGTAAATATTAATAATTATGCAGGACGAAGTAATGTCTCATTAAAATTTGTGTTCTCTGGGTCAGGTGGAAACTGGTTGTATATAGACAACTTTGTAGTATGTGAGACAAGCCAGTTATCTTTAAATAACGACTCTTTTTCGGATTTAAACATTTTCCCTAACCCATCAAAAGGAGACGCAACTATAGAATTCAGCTTATATAAAGACTCTGAAATTGAAATTGCTTTAAGTAACCTTTATGGGGCCGTTCTAGCTCAAGAGCGTATGGATCTTAAAGCTGAATTAAACAGCATTCAATTAAAAGAACTTTACGCTAGTTTAAAGTCTGGTGTTTACTTTATTAAGATTACACAAAATGGTATAAGCGCAACAAAGAAAGTTGTGATTTCCGAGTAATTGTTTTGGACTAAGTATAAAAAAAGCGGACTCTTTTGAGTTCGCTTTTTTTGATTTATAAATATGATTAATATTTTATGAGCTTCTCAACAAAGCCATTATCATAAATGTAAAATAAAAGCTGTCCTTTTTGATGAAAGCTTTGTTCTCTTCCTAAAACATCAAGCATCTTAATCAGTTTAGACTCTGATTCTTTTTCTATTTGGGTTAATCCTACGTACTGCCACATTACAGGATAAGAACAAACTACATTAGGCTCACCTGCAAAAAGGCCTTCCACCACACATAATTCTCCTGTAAAAGGAAAGACCAACTCATTTACAAGAAGTAATACACGTTCTTCAAACATGTTAGAACCAATTCCATAAACATTACCTGACGTAGACATCGTCTCCATTGCAATAGTATCTCCCATAGCATCTATAAGCATAAGTCCTGCGTAAGGAATAGAATAATTGCTGAAGTACGTTTCAATATTTACAACTAAAACACTGTCATCCCAAACGCCAGCTAGAGGTAAAATTGGGTTTAAGCTTATGGAGTCACAATATGATAAATCTTCACCACAATCCCAATTTAATACCGTTTCAATACCTGATTGATCAGTCCATGAAGATACACCTGAAGCCTGTGCAACGCAAGAATTACTGTATTCTATTCCGTCACAACCAGTAACAGGATCCCAAATCATACCACACATAGCATTTGGATTTATCCATGCAGGATTGATACAGCAATTATCTTCAGGTTGTGCGCATAATGCTGCCTCACATTCTGCTAAAGATTCAAAAGGCACAACGCCACCGCATCCACCCCATGTGAAATCTTCACATTGCTGAGTTTCTTGATTGAAAAAATACTTTTGTATGGCAGCCATACACATACCAGGATCTGGGATTAAAGTACATGCATCTATAGTAGACCCACAATCTGGCATACCCTGCCAACTTGGGATACTTGTTCCGGATATTTCCACACCATATTCATCTACACACCAGCAATATCCGGTACTACCCCAGCACTGTGTTGAAGCGAAAGAACCATCATCTTCACATTCTGGAACAAATTCTCCTATTAAGCCTGTTGCATTAAGTTGTGCTTGTTCACAAAGTGTTAAAGTATCAATTTGTGCAAAAGCAAAAGTAATTTGAAATAATACGAGGGTGGTAAGTATCTTTTTCATGATCTGTGGTTTAGTTGATCAAATATATAACAAAAATAAAGCCACCACATAAACGGGAGATTATAACAGAATTAATTCATTCAGTTAAGTAAATTCAATTCTTGTCTTTTAAGTGCACGAGAAAAAGTACGATTGTGAGATTTGTCTCCAAATTCCACTAAAACAATGTTAGATTGATCTGGAATGATGTCGGTAAAAATGCTGTTTTCTACAAGCAAAGACTCAATCTTACCATTTTGGTTGCAATCGAGCACTTCAAAATAGATATAAAGGTTGTGTAAGTCTTGACTAACTTCTTTACCAACCCACTGATAATTTGTTAAACGGTTGTTTGGAGCAAGCGTAAGGCGCTGGCGAAAATAAGCTTCGATGAGCTGGTCTACCGATTCAGTTTCAGTATTGGTGCCAATGTTTATTTTTTTAGCTGTTTGATCTTCCAATGCGCGCTCAAGATCTTCTATAGCGACATTTACGGTAATTTCTAGAGCCTCCTTATCGGCATTGTAATAAATGGTGGTATGCGTGACATGAAAATCATGAAACGAAACAAACAAAGACCATATAATGACAATTAATGAGTGCTGCATGAATTATTCGTCTTGCTCAGAATCCATTGAGCTGCTTTTTTCTTTGGCTCTACGGTCTCTTTGCATTGGATTTTCTCTGCTATTTCGGTCTTTAAACAATTGGAATCTGGTTGGTTCTACCCTTGCTGGCCAGTAATTGTTATTTCGATCTACGTCGGCTGTTTCTAAAAATGGGTCTAATGTAACGCGTGCTAATTCATTATCAAAAACAAAGACTTTACTTACCTGCTCGTTATTTGATTTCCATAGTTCTGCAGGAATTCTTACCACCTCTTTTGTGCCGTCAACATATTCAAACTCAAGAATGACAGGCATGACTAAACCTCCTAAGTTTGAAAACTGAAGTTCATAGTAGTTTTTATCAGCATTTAAAATTTCTAATTCAGCTTCTCCTAGGTTTTCAATGTTATTTAAGTAGTCTTCCTTGTCTAGAATACTCGTTAGAAAAGGATCATATGTTGTATAGAAATCTATTGAGGCAGGATCAGACTCATCTAACGTTTCGGGAATCAAAGTTTGATTTCTTGTATCACCAATAAACGTGTTGTTTTTTTCTTGCTGTGCCTTAGCAATAGGGTTTTCAATTTCTGGATTACCAGTATTTACCTTAAACCAATTGACCTTATCTAAAGAAATATCTACATGATCTGTGGTATAGAACCAACCGCGCCAAAACCAATCGAGATCTACAGCGCTGGCATCTTCCATGGTTCTGAAAAAATCTGCCGGGGTAGGATGTTTAAAAGCCCATCTTTCGCTGTAAGTTTTAAAGGCGTAATCAAAAAGCTCACGACCCATAATGGTTTCTCTTAATATATTTAGAGCTGTAGCCGGCTTACCGTAGGCATTGTTTCCAAACTGTAGTATCGATTCCGAATTGGTCATAATCGGAACAATACCGCTCTTATCACCCTTCATGTAATCTACAATGTTTTGAGCTGGACCTCTTCTTGATGGATAATTTCTCTCAAATTCTTGTTCGGTAAGGTATTGCACAAATGTGTTCAATCCTTCATCCATCCAGGTCCACTGTCGCTCATCAGAATTGATAATCATCGGAAAGAAGTTGTGGCCAACTTCATGAATAATAACCCCAATCATTCCATACTTGGTTCTTTTTGAATAAGTCCCATCTTTTTCCGGTCTCCCAAAATTAAAACAGATCATTGGATACTCCATTCCAATAGATTTGGCATGCACTGAAGTTGCTTGTGGATAGATATAATCTATAGTATACTTTGAGTACGTTTTAAGCGTTTGCGCTACTGCTCTTGTAGAGTATTGCTCCCAAAGTGGGTTACCTTCTTTAGGATAATAACTGTAAGCCATTACGCGCTTGCCAGCAATATCAACAGCCATGGCATCCCAAATAAACTTTCGTGAACTAGCCCATCCAAAATCACGTACATTTTTCGCCTCAAAACGCCAGGTCTTTAAAGATTCACTTTTCTCTTTTTCATTTTCTGTAGCCTCATCTTGAGTCACAATAATAACCGGCTCTTTGTAATTCTTTTTGGCCTTTTCCCAGCGCTTTATTTGTGTTTTTGTTAAAACCGAACTAGCATTTTTTAATTCTCCAGTTGCAGAAACAATATGATCTGCAGGGACAGTTATATTCACTTTATAATCGCCAAAAGGAAGCGTGAATTCACCTCTACCTAAGAACTGTTTGTTTTGCCAACCTTCCACTTCATTGTAAACAGCCATTCTAGGGAAAAATTGAGCAATGGTATAAATTGAGTTTCCTTCCTCTTCAAAATATTCATAGCCACTTCTTCCGCCAATTTTCATACGATCGTTAATGTTGTAAGAGTATTTTATTTTAAAGGAAAATGATTGCCCTTTTTTTAAGGGTTTAGGGGGTTCAATTCGCATCATTGTTTCATTTACCGTAAAAGACAGGTCATTGCCATTAACATCGGTGATGAGTTCTAGTTTAAAACCACCATCAAAATTCATTTTATCATGCATTCTCTTGAGCGACCAAAAGCTCATGTTATTATCCATACTTCCAGATGAAGTCAATTGGCTGGCAGAGTTTTTTTCGCGAACATTTTGATCCAGCTGAATCCATAAATAATTTAATACATCAGGAGAGTTGTTCGTGTAGGTGATGGTTTCATCTCCTGTAATCACATGATTTTTCTCATCCAACTGAACATTAATCACATAGTCAGCTTTTTGCTGGTAGTATTCATGACCAGGCGCCCCACTTGCAGTTCGATACACATTAGGTGTTGGGAGTATTTCGGATAGTTGCTTGAATTTACTTGTATTGATATTCTCTTGAGCTGAAGCAAAAAAACTAAATATGAGCATGCTACTTATTAGAGAAAGTGTCTGGCATCTTTTCATGATGTGATATTTTTATAATTGGCATAAATTAAGTGTGCAAATATACAAAATGATAAAAGCCCACTGATGTGGGCTTTTAATTATTTTAAAAATTGGCCGCTTCGCGGCAAGTGTTAAATAGGTAAAGGGGTAAATAGTTAAAAAGCGCGAATAACACGAACCCTGCGTGTAATGTCCTTATCGTCGTAGTTCGTGAGACCATTACTGAAATCGACGTTCCACGCGTGGTTACTATCGTTCTGCGAGGAAGACCAATACCAATAGTCTTCAAAACCTCCTATATTACCCTCTGGACCTCCATTACCTATCGTGGAGTACATTAACTCTAATTCTTCTTTGCTTGGAAGATACCAGTCATCGTAGTCTTGAGAGGTAGCGCTTTCTGCTGCAGCCACAGCATCAAAATACCAATTCGTTTCTCCTAAGTCTTGTAGGTCAGCTACCAAACCTGTGCCATCTTCATTGATTTGGAATACTATTCCGCCTGCG
>NTKG01000026.1 GCA_002457305.1 Bacteroidetes bacterium MED-G21
TGCAGGGTTAATTTTAATAGTATGCCCTGATTTTGGAATGTAGATGGGCCCATAAAAGTCTCGGTTCCATTTTTTTAATGTATCTGATGGAAAAGTTGATAAGTCGAATTGATTTACATCTTGTATGAGTTTTTGAAAAACAAATTGATTGTCAATGTTTTTTAGGGACTTAATTTGCTTATCACTTAGACTTAAAATCCAATTGTTGTTAATGGTTTTTCCTCCTTGGTGTACATCAATGTTATTTAGTAGCGCCCAGTTTATTATAGAATTTGGATCTTTAATAATGTAATCAAATTGAAGAGATTGCTCATCGCTGTTAACTTTCCCATTTATCACTATAATTGAATCTCCTGGCACACCTATACATCTTTTTATGTATACCATTTTGTCTTTAATGCTGACTTTGTCGAGCGGATAATGAAAGGCAAATACTTCACCTTTATTTGGTTTTATATGATTCCCGAAAATGCTGTTTTGCCATTTGTTTACAATCAGATAGTCACCTTGTTTTAGGGTACTATTCATTGAGTTTGAAGTAACCACGTATGGTTTAAATACCCAAAATTTAATTGCAAATGCAAGAATTACAATTAGGGTTAATTTTCGGGCATTCATCTATTTAGGCTTTTTTCTTGTTTAGATATCTGGAAACAAGATTCCAAAGACCGATAAAAATTAAAAAATGAATCAGGTAAGAAGGAGCTTCACCCTCACCATGAATAACAGTAAAGAGCCTTTTCCAACGAATTTTATTTATTCCAGATCGATTAGGATCTATACTGAACCAGTTAAATACTGGCTTTCCTACCACATGGTTTTC
This sequence comes from Bacteroidetes bacterium MED-G21, assembly GCA_002457305.1. GTDB lineage: Bacteria > Bacteroidota > Bacteroidia > Flavobacteriales > UBA7430 > MED-G21. The sequence continues at coordinate 824 of NTKG01000026.1, forward strand.
AGGAACAAATCCCCAGAATCTTGAGTCTAATGAGTTATGACGATTGTCTCCCATCATCCAGTAATAATTCATTTTAAATGTATAATCTGTGCTTAAATCCCCATTGATGTATATGCCGTCTTCTTTCAACTCAAGATCATTTTCTTCATAATTTTCTATCACATTTTTATAGAGTTCTAAGTTCCGATCTGTTAGTGCTATTGTCTCGCCTGATTTTGGGATGTATATGGGTCCATAGTTATCTGTAGTCCAATTGTAATTGTTTCCTTTTGGGAACATAATGGATCCTTTTTGGCTAGCCAATAGCTCTGGTTTTTTTACACTGACAACATTAGATAAAGATGATAATAGTTTGACATTACTATCAGTTAACATCATCAAATACAATTTGTTTTCAGTTTTAATACCATTGTAAGTAGATAGAACATTTTTATTTAGCTTATCACCTTGTGAAATAACTCTGTAAACTTTTTTGTCTTGTTTAAGAGAATCTTTTAAGCTAACAGTTCTAATGATTTTTTGTTTTTTAAAGAGTTTTACGTCTTCTTCAGTCAATTCAAACTCATATTCATGAAGTGGGTATTTTTCGGTAATTTCATTATCTAATAGAAACTTATTTCTAAACCCTGATCCAGAAGTTGTTACAACATAACTAAATTGTCCATGAGATCGGTCTGGTAATGGTTGCTCAACACCATTGATATATATTTTTTGATCTACTATCTGAAGTGAATCTCCAGCAATCCCAACACATCTTTTAACGTAATTTGTTTTTTTATCAAACGGCATGTTTTCTTGCATGTCATCAGCAGGATAATTGAAAACGACAATTTCATTGTTTTTAATTGTATTGAATCCCGTCAGTCTGTTGTATCCAAGTTGAATAGATTTAGAGTAAGAAGGTTTGTTGTCAGAACCCAATAAGACGTTGTGCATAAATGGAATCGATAGAGGTGTATTAGGTACATTAGGGCCATAGCTAAGTTTACTCACCAATAAATAGTCACCAATTAACATCGACTTTTCCATAGATGAAGTTGGGATGGTAAATGGTTGGATTATAAATGTGTGAATTAGTGTCGCACCAATTACTGCAAATGTTATTGCATTTACCCATTCTCCAATCATTGAACGTTTTTTCTTTTCTCTATTTTCTCTTTTTTTCCAAAAAGTCCAATTCACATAATGCCAGTAAAAGTGATCGGTAATGGCTAAAACACCAAAATAAAACCAATTTAAGCCAGTTAATTTTACGAGGAGAATATAAGCTATACAGCTTATGATGAAAACACTATGTTTTTTGATATTCATTTTTTAATTTTTTATAAAAATATTAAAACATGTTCTATTCCTCTAGAACGTGTTGTTAAATCTAGTTAAGAAGAAAATAATACGTCATACATGCTGAAAACACCTTTTTTACTCATTATCCATTCTGCTGCAATAATAGCCCCTAGAGCAAAGCCATCTCTTGAATGTGCTTCATGTTTTATTAAAATACTGTCAGTTTCAGATTTGTAATTTACACTATGGGTTCCTGTAATATTTCCTTTGCGTTGTGCATCAATTTTAAGTTCTTCATCTGAATTTTCTGAATTAAGCGTCCACTTGTTTTTAATATTGCTTTCTGATATAATTTGTTCTGCTAAACTAATTGCAGTGCCACTTGGCGCATCTAACTTTTCGGAGTGATGAATTTCAGTCAGGTTTATTTGATAATGTTGATGCTTTTTCATCAGCTTGGCAAGATTTTTATTCAGCTCGAAGAATAAATTGACACCTAAACTGAAGTTAGAAGCGTATAAAAAAGTGCCATCATTTTTAATGCAATAGTCTTTAACCTCTTTATAATCATTAAGCCATCCAGTTGTCCCAGATATAATAGGTTTATTTGCATCTATTGAAAGTATAATGTTTGATTTTGCAGATTCTGGAGTGCTAAAATCAATAACAACATCAGCTTTTTTAAGATTTTCAATATTTAGTTCATCAATATTATGTTGGTTAATTTTAAGTAAAATATTGTGTCCTCTTTCTAGGGCTATTTTTTCTATAATCTGCCCCATTTTTCCGTAACCTAAAATTGCTATTTTCATTTTACTATAAGTTAAATTTTATTGATAAAACTGGGTTGAAATTTAAATTTGAATACATCATAGAAGGGTCAACATATAGTGAGATATCTTCATTTATATTGAAATTAAATAGGTGCGCGTCAACAGATGCATCGATAATATTTAGTATATAAAATCCTACACTGACAATGTATGCTAAATCACGATTTTTTCTGTGGTAATTTTTGAGAGTAATTAAATTAGCTTCCGAATAAATATTTTCGAATTCGTCAATAGTTGTTTCGTTTTGATCTGTTCTATACTGGAAGGCTTCTAAGTAGGTTAAATATTTTTTTTGATTCCATTTAGCAATGGAAAATGCAGTACCGATACTCGCATATACGATTGGTATTTTCCAATATTTTTTGTTGTAATATTGACCGAATCCTGGAATAATTGCAGAGTAAATACTTGCTTTCTTAGCAGAATGATAGTTCTCCTGTTCTATAGTTTGAGCATCTAAAAAGGGACTATAAGCGAATATTAGTAAGAAAAGAGTTATTCGCTTTGTAAACATTTTATTAGTTGTTGAAGTTGTTCTTCATTTTTAAATGAAACGATGAGCTTTCCTTTTCCATTTTTTTGCATATTTATTTCAGTCTTGCAATTTGTTCTGCGTTCAAATTCATTAGAAAGTTTTTGAATAGAAAAGGGGGGAGGCGTTTTGTGAGGTAATTTAGATTTGTTTTTTAGCTCAGCGTCCGATGATTTTAGTTTTTTAGCCATAGTTTCAGTTTGTCTAACTGATAAACTGTTGCTTATAATGTCTTTGTATAATTGCAGTTGTAGTTTTTCATCCTCTATGTTTAATAGTGTTTTAGCATGTCCTATTCCAATCATTTGATCTTGTATACCAGCTTGTATAATTGGATTTAATCGCAATAACCTTAAGTAATTAGTTACGGTTGACCTTTTTTTACCAACACGTTGACTTAATTTTTCTTGAGTTAATTGACATTCATCTATTAATAACTGGTAACTTAAAGCAATCTCTAGAGCATCTAAGTTTTTTCTTTGAATGTTTTCTACTAGAGCCATTTCAAGCATTTCTTGATCATTGGCAACTCTTATATAAGCTGGGATAGAATTTAGTCCAGCTAATTTACTTGCTCTTAATCTTCGTTCTCCTGATATGAGTTGGTATTTATCATAACCAAGTTTTCTCACTGTAATTGGTTGAATTACACCAAGTTCTTTAATAGATAAAGATAGTTCTTGTAATGCTTCTTTATTAAAATGAGTACGGGGTTGAAATGGGTTTACCTGTATTGTATTTAATTTTATTTGTCCTACTGCACCTAATGGCGTTGCTGTAATATTTTTAGTAGTAGTTTGTGTAATATCAGTTTTTGGATTACTGAGTATAGCTGATAATCCTCTTCCTAAAGCCTTTTTTTGTTTAGCCATCTATGCTGCTGTTTCATTTTTATCTATAAACTCTTGAGCTAAATTGAGATAATTAATTGCTCCTCTACATGTTGCATCATATGTGATAATACTTTCTCCATAACTTGGCGCTTCACTTAAGCGAACATTTCTCTGTATAATGGTATTAAATACCATGTCTTGAAAATGTGTTTTAACTTCATCAATAACCAAGTTAGAAAGTCTTAATCTGGAATCATACATGGTTAATAGTAAGCCTTCAATATCTAGTTTTGGATTTTGAATATTTTGTATACTTTTTATTGTATTCATTAGTTTCCCAAGGCCTTCTAGAGCAAAATACTCACATTGTATAGGAACAATTACAGAGTCTGCAGCTGTTAATGCGTTTATTGTAATTAAACCAAGAGAAGGTGCACAATCTATAATGATGTAATCGTAATTATTTTTAAGTTCTTCAAGTGCATTTTTAAGCATGAATTCACGTGAATCTTTATCTACCAATTCAAGTTCTGCAGCAACTAAGTCTAGCTTTGCTGGCATTACATCTACATTAGGACTAGAAGATTTTTGAATACATTCAATGGCACTTTTTTGATGTTCTAAGCATTCATAGGTGCCAATTTTGATGTCATTTATTCCAAAAGACGAAGTTGCGTTAGCCTGAGGATCTGCATCAATAAGTAGTATTTTTTTTTCTAGTACGCCTAAGCATGCAGATAGGTTTACAGAGGTTGTCGTTTTTCCGACTCCACCTTTTTGATTTGCTACTGCAATAATCTTCGTCATCTATTGAATAAAATTTAGCTATTTTTACGTTTTAAAAGTACAAAAAGTCAGTTCTATCTATTAGAAGAAATGGGTTTATTTTATCAACATTTTATAGTCAATTTTCAACGTTATGATTACTATTATTTCTGCTACTAATCGTTTAGGGAGTATAACATATAAAGTTGCTATGTTGTATAGCGAAGTATTAAGTAAAATGGATGTGAAGCATCAAATTTTTGATCTTAGTCATTTACCCAATGATTTTATCTTTAGTAATTTTGATGATACTTCAACGGATGATTTTGTTAAGCATTTTGACAAATATATTATTAAAGCTGATAGGTTTATTGTTATATCTCCTGAATATCATGGAAGTTATCCTGGAATATTTAAAGCATTTATTGACTGTATAGGTAATGAAGGTATTAAAGAAAAAAAAGTAGCTTTAGTAGGTGTTTCTTCCGGTAGAGCAGGTAATTTGAGAGGTTTAGATCATCTTTCAGCACTTTTCCACCACTTGAGAGCTGAAGTATATTCATCTAAATCAAAATTATCACTAATTCACAAGTTATTTAATGAACAAGATGTTTTGGATGACTCTGATACACTAAAACTTATTCAAAATCAAATAAATGGGTTTTTAACATTTTGATTTTCATTGCTAATTTTAGAGTCTAGTTTTGACCCAAATAATTTTTTTTGTTTAATGACATTATCTACATAGGCTGGAACCATATCTTCCCATCCACTGATCTCATTTTTAATCATTCTTAGTACAACTGGTGAGAATATATTAAGGACTTTTGGGTCATATTCAATATCAATGATTCTTTGATTAAATATAAGATAATCATAAAGTGATCTGAATCGAGGGTGAATATTGATGTTTTTTGAATTTGTTATTTCTCCTTTTTTTTGTTTTTGATAAGGATATAAATAAATTTTTAAATCTCTATTAAACATTCTTCCAAAGGCCTCAAGAATTCCACCACTTAAATGTCTATAGTATTTTTCTTCAAAGATTTGTTTTAGGTTAGGAACCCCCATGATAATACCCATTCGTTTTTTTGTAAATCTACTGAAGTAGTCTAGTAGTTTATAATATCTTTGGTAATTAGAAATTAATACAGTTTGGCCAAGAGAACATAATATGTCAGCTCTATCAAGAAAGTCTTGTTCATCAATTTCTCCTTCAGAACTTAAATTACTTAAGGTTATTTCAAATAAAACTTGTAAATCTTCCTTATGAACTTTATTTTCAAGGATAAATTTGTTGTAGCCATTTTTAATCATATCGATGTTTACCTTTGTAACAGGTCTAAAACTTCCTCTTATGGCAAGAATGTTCTTTTTATAAAGGATATCTGATGGTTGAAGATTAACTCCATCGGGGCTAAATATAACGGCGTCTGTCATTCTTTCTTTAACTAAGTACAAACTTAATAATCTGTTATCCACATAGTCAAAATCAGGGCCATTCATTTGAATCATATTGATTTCAATATGACCTTTACTGATATTATCAAATAATTTTTTGATAATCATTTTAGGATTATCAGAATGGAACATACACCCGTGAAGTAAATTGACACCTAATATGCCAGCGGTTTCTTGTTGTTGTTTGGCTTCTCTTTCGTGAAGTAAGTAGTGAAGAATAACATCATTAGGTTTTGAATTTGGACATTGCTGAAAGCGAAGACCCATCCAACCATGTCCATCGTTTGTTTTTGAAAAATTAATTGTTTCAACATTATTTGCAAAAGAGAAAAATCGTTTATTCGGGTGTTTTTCTCTGTTTAATCGTTCTGTAATTAAACCATATTCATGATTAATCATGTTTTTGAGTCGAGATTCACATACGTATCTACCGTTAATTTCTTTTCCATATATGGCATCGCTAAAGTCTTTGTCATAGGCAGACATAGCTTTCGCTATTGTCCCAGATGCCCCACCTGCTCTGAAAAAATGACGAACGACTTCTTGACCTGCGCCTACCTCAGCAAAGGTTCCATATGTTTCTGGGTTGAGGTTTACTTCAAGTGCTTTTTGCACAGGCGTTAAAACAATGTTTTTCATTTTAATAAGGTCATTTGTTTTAACAAATTTAAATGGAGTATACCACATAGCCAAGTTTAAACTTATATTTATTACTTAGTATATTAATTTAAAAGAGTTAATTTTAAGTTATGAAACTTACATTTTTAGGTACGGGAACTTCTCAAGGTGTTCCAGTTATTGCTTGTGATTGTGATGTGTGTTTATCTTCTGACAATAGAGACAAAAGGTTGAGATCTTCTGTTATGATTTCAATTAATAATCTAAATTACTTGATTGATTGTGGTCCCGATTTTAGACAGCAGATGTTGAGGGAGCAAATACAAGATATTCGGGCTATTCTTTTCACACATGAGCATAAAGATCATGTAGCAGGTTTGGATGACGTTAGAGCATTTAATTTTAAACATCAAAAAGATATTGACATTTATTGTGATTTGAATGTTCAAAAAGCACTTTTACGTGAGTTTCCATATATATTTAGGGATCTTAAGTATCCTGGTGTACCTGAGGTGAATGTTCATAAAATTGATAGTGATGAGCCTTTTTATATAGATGGGAATTTATTTACCCCAATTGAAGTATTGCATTATAAACTTCCTGTATTAGGTTTTCGACTTAATGATTTAACATATATTACTGATGCAAAGACTATTTCGAGCAAAGAGTTAGAGAAAGTTAAAGGAACTCGTGTTTTGGTTGTTAATGCATTAAGAATAAGTGATCATATTTCTCATTTTAACCTAGACCAAGCTCTTAGTTTTATCGATAAGGTAGGCCCTGAGATAGCTTATCTTACTCATGTTAGTCATATGATGGGTAAGACTAAAGATGTTGAAAAGCAATTACCAAATAATGTTATGTTTGCTTATGATGGACTTCAGATAGAGGTGTAAAAAAAACCTCGCTTAAGCGAGGTTTTTTTATTTTAAAAATAAACTAGTTTACTTTTCCGCTTAAATCAGCACCAGCTTTAAACTTAACAACGTTTTTGGCAGCGATTTTAATTGTAGCACCAGTTTGTGGGTTACGACCATCTCTTGCAGCTCTTCTTGAGATAGAGAATGATCCAAAACCAACTAAAGCAACTTTACCACCTTTAGATAGAGTTCCAGCTACAGATCCAGTAAAAGAATCTAGAGCTTTTTTTGCAGCAGCTTTAGAAATTCCGGCATCACTAGCCATTGCATCGATTAATTCTGATTTGTTCATAATAAGATAATTTTAAGGTTAAAGATTAATTAATTTTTATTGAATGCGCTACAAATATATATGAATGGTGATATTGCGCAAGTCTGAATGTCTAAAAACCCCTTGTTTGTTGATAAATACGAGTAAATGTTGATAAACTGAGTGTTAAATTCATTTTTTGAATAAAAAATCAGGCTTAATAAGCCTTAAGAGACGTTTTTAAAGTTGCTTAAATTTATTCCATTTAAAAATGACTTAATATCCATCTTTCTTTTTCCTGCAATTTGAATTTCAAGAATATTTATAACTCCGTCTTGTGTATATATTTTAAAACTGTTTTTACTGATATCAATTTCGGTAATTTCTTTTTTATGTTTAAGTAATTCGTAGTCTGCATTAAATATCTTTATTGTTTTGGACTCATTATCTGATATAATATTTGTCCATGCAACAGGGTAGGGTGATAGTCCACGAATATGATTGTATATTTCTAAGGACGATTTTGACCAATCTATTTTACAGTCACTTTTAAATAGTTTTGGTGCATTTTTAAGTTTTGGTGTATTCTGTTGTACTCTTGGCTTTATTTTGTTGTTAAAAATAGCTTCGCATGTTTCAATAGTTAGTTTTGCACCCATAAGCATAAGTCGGTCGTGAAGTTCGCCTACATTTTCATTTTTTCTAATTTCACAATCTTTATGAAGTAATATTGCGCCAGTATCAATTTTTTCATCAATTAAGAATGATGTAACTCCTGTTTTCTTTTCACCATTTATTAATGCCCAGTTTATTGGTGCAGCACCTCTGTATTGAGGTAGTAAAGAGGCGTGTATGTTAAATGTTCCATATTTAGGGATTGACCATACTTCTTTAGGAAGCATTCTAAATGCTACAACAATAAAAAGGTCAGCATTTAAGTTTTTTAAATCAGAAAGAAATTTAGAGGATTTTAGTTTTTCGGGTTGAAGTATTTTTAAATTTTGAGACACAGCATATTGCTTTACCTCACACGATTTTAGCTTTTGACCTCTTCCTCCAGGTTTGTCAGGTGGACAAACAACACTTACTATTTGATAATTATTTTCATGTATTTTTTTTAGTGCTTCAACAGCAAACTGAGGTGTTCCCATGAAAACTATCTTTTTATCTTTCTTCATTCGATTTTAATGTTTTTCCAGTTTTCAGAAGTAACTCTTCTGAAATTAGATTATTAATTTCATCCAGAATTACTTGTTCTTTAATTTTACTATATCGCGCTATAAAAGTACTGATGTCGATTGGATTTTTTTGTACACTTTGTAGAAGTTTGGTTCTAATGTCTTTTCTAAAACTTTTTGAGTCAGCTTTTTTTGAGATGCATATATCACATATGTTACAATCTTCAGATTGTTTTTCTCCAAAATAATCTAGTAAGACTTTTGAACGACAAATGCTTGTGTTTAGTAGATAGTCGTTTATGTGTTTAAGTTTCTGTTTTAATAATGATTTCCTGTCATTAAAGTGAAATTTAGAAATAGGAAGAAACTTGCTACTATATCTTGCTGTACAAAAAGTAATTTTACTGTTATTATTTCTCTGTGTATATGCGATTAATTTTTCTTGATCGAGTTCCTTTAAAATTTTGTTTATCTGATTACTTTTAAGGTTGAGTTGAATTGCTAAATTTCTTTCTTTTATATCTACTGGATTATCAAATACGCCTGGATATAACCTAAGAATTAATTGTATGAGTTCATTTTTTTTAGCATTTGGCGATTTGTATTTGATAAGAGATTTTGAATTACATATAATAAGGACTGATGAAGGTGAATTGTTGTAACTATTGTAGTTTATTAAGTTGTCTTTTTCTAATATGTTTAATGCTTTTAAGCATTTATATTTATTAAGCTGGTATTTTGAACAAAACTTTTCAAATTCGAAATCGTAAGTTTGCTCGTATCCGTCACCAATAGCAATTTGTAAAAAATTTGCCATATTTTGATATATATTCCTTACATCAGATGATGAGGGGTATGTTTCTGTAAATTGATTCATTGAATCTTTAAAATCAGATTTTTGAAACAGGCTGATGGCAAATGCTTTTTTTCCATCGCGACCAGCGCGACCAGCTTCTTGGAAATAAGCCTCTGTTGTGTCTGGATTTTGAAGGTGTATAACGAGTCTTACATCTGGTTTATCTATACCCATGCCAAAAGCATTAGTTGCTACCATGACTCTAGTGGTGTCGTTCATCCATTTTGTCTGATTTGCGGTTCTTTCATCTTCAGATAGTCCTGCATGGTAATAAGTTGAGCTGATTCCTAATTTGTTTAATTCTGAAGAAAATTCATAAGTTTTTTTCCGATTTCTGACATATATAATAGCAGGTCCCTTAATTTTCTGAAGTATTTTATGAACACGAGTTGATTTGTGGCTTTCTTCTAGAGCCATATATGCTAAATTTGGTCTTCTAAAGCTATTTTGAATGACGTTTTGTTGTTTAAATAATAATTTATCTTGAATGTCTTTTATTACATTTTTTGTCGCGGTTGCTGTAAGGGCTAGGATAGGAGACTCTGGTTTTAATGCTCTTATTTCTGCAATTTTTAAATATGAAGGTCTAAAGTCATAGCCCCATTGAGAAATACAATGTGCTTCATCTACAGCGATCAGATTTACATTCATCTTTTTTATACGCTCTCTTACTAAATCAGATTCTAATCTTTCTGGAGAAACATAAAGAAGTTTAATATTACCGTAAATGCAATTATCTAATGCTATGTCTAGTTCATGCTGATTTAGACCTCCTGTTATAGCAATAGCTTTTATGTTATGTTTCTGAAGCTTACTGGTTTGGTCTTTCATCAAAGCTACCAGAGGAGAAATTACAATACAAATCCCTTCTTTTACTAATGCTGGTATTTGATAGCAAATAGATTTTCCGCCACCTGTAGGGAGAAGTGCTAATGTGTCTTTTTGAACTAAGATATCATTAATAATTTCTTCTTGCTTTGTTCTAAAAGACTCAAATCCCCAGTACTTTTTTAGTACGTTATGTATGTTAATGTTGTTCAATTTCGTTTAAAATGAAATTAATTCGCTCTTGAATTGTAGTTTTTGGGATAATGATCGGGTTATAATTGAAAGCTTCGTAAGCTTCTAATAGGTATGAATGAATTTTTGTTGCTGACATGAAATCTTCTTTTCTTTCATGGTCTGTGTGATATATTTCTTCCCATGGAGGTGTAATAAATATCTTTTTGTAGTATTTGTGCTCTTTAGCAATAGTGATCCATTCTTCCTCTAAATGTATGTTATCTTTTAATAGATATGCGAATGAATCAATAATTCCTCTGTCGTAAAATTCGATTTTATTGGTGGCTTGTTTGTATTGTTTTAATCGTTCTTTAATTACAATTTCGCTAAATTTGAATAAGTCTTGCCATGGTGTTATTGAACCATTGATTTGTAATTGATTAGCAATTATTTCACGAGACACTTCTTTGTGACACTTGTATCCACTTTCAGATAATTTACTAATTATTGAAGTTTTCCCAGTTCCAGGAGCACCTGAAATAATGATTCTCTTGTTCATAAAACAAATTTATAAAAAACCACGTGCCTTGTGTTATTTTTATAGATGCTTTGTATTTTTGTTTAAAATTAGAGTATGAAACAAGATTTCGAAGGCTTAAGAAAGAAACTATATAAAATATCTTTTCCTGATTTATATCTTTTTAAATTTATAGTGAAGTCTGATGTAAAAAAAATTGCGCAGATTGAAGCTTTATTTAATTCCGATAATGCTCAAATAAGGCTTACAGAATCTTCTAAGGGAACTTTTGTATCTATTAGTGTTAAAGAGATTATGTTAAGTTCGGATGAAATTATTAATATTTATATTCAATCCTCTAAAATTGAAGGTGTCATAGCCTTATAGATTTGAAAAGAAAAAAGGTAGCCATATTAGGTGCAGGAATGGCAGGTTTGTCATTTGCATATTATCTTAAAAAATACAATACTAATGTTGATTTTGTTATTCTAGAAAAATCTACGAGAGTTGGTGGTGTTGTTTTTTCTGAAAAGATTAATGAGCTTGTTTTTGAGTGGGGTCCAAGGGGTGTCAGGCCTAAGGGAAGAGGTCAGATAGTTCTTGAGCTTGTTGAAGAACTTGGTTTGTGGGATGAACTTGTTTTTGCTAATGATAAGGCAAAAAAGAGATATTTGTATCATGATGATAAGCTTCAGGTTTTGCCTTACTCTTTTTGGTCCTTATTGTCTTCTCCGTACCTTAAATTATTTATAAAAGCCATTATAAAAGATCTTACAGCAGTAAGATTTAATGGTGATGAAACTATAGCAAGTTTTGTTGATAGGCATTTTGGTGTTGAATTTCGTGCTTTATTTTTTGATAGTATGGTTAGTGGTATATGGGCCGGAGATATTGAGAAAATGAGTATTTCTGCTACCCTTCCCTTGCTTAAAGAGTTAGAAGGTAGAAATGGTTCTATTATTAAGGCTTTAAGCACTTATAAAGCTAAGTCTTTCGATTCAAAAAAGTATGGTAAAGAGGTTAGCTCTAAAGCGCTATTTAGTTTTAAAGGTGGTATGCAAACTCTTGTGAATGCTTTAGAGATTCATTTAAGTGATTTTATTATTTACAATGCGGATATAGATAGTGTTAATTTTTTAGATAAAGTTGAGTTGGTTGTTAATGGTGAATCTCAGTTTTTTGATGAACTTGTTTCCACTATCCCTGCATATAGTATTGCAGCCTATACAGATTCTAAATTGAGTGCATTATTGCAATCGATTCATTATGCTCCAATTGCAGTTTTAAATATCAAGTTACCTAAGAAAGCTATAGATTTTGATGGTTTTGGTTTTTTGGTTCCCTCTAGTGAAAATTCTGTCGTATTAGGTATGGTTGCTAATTCTAATACATTTCCAGAACATTCTACATGCGATTATGTAGTTAATACAGTGATGATGGGAGGTTCTCGTTACTCTACAGGGGAATTAAGTGCTCTAAATTTAAAAGAAGAAGCTGCTAAATTTTTGAAACATGTATTTAATAAAGAGCTTAATCTTGAGTTTCAGGAAATTATGTTAATTGATAAATCTATTCCTCAGTATGATGTAGGTCATTTAGATAAGGTAATGCATATTGAAGAATTAAGCCCTAATAACTTAACTATATTAGGGAGTTATATGTATGGTGTTTCGTTGATAGATATCGTAATTAAATCTAGAGAATTAGCTAGGAATTTCATCAGATAAGCTTGAAATATGTCTTTTGTAATATGAGATAAGTAATGTGCTAATTGGGAGTGCAATAATTAATCCTGTAAATCCTAAAAGACTTCCCCATATTGACAGTGATAATAATATAATTGCCGGGTGTAAACCTGTTACCTTGTTCATTATTTTTGGTATTAGAAGAATTTCTTGTATCAATTGTATAATCATGAATACTATTGCAGTTGCACCAAGAGTAAACCATATACTTTGTCCAGTTTCCATACTGTGTAGTATACAGAGAATAAAGGCTGGTATAAATCCAAGTATTTGCATGTAGGGTACCAGGTTTAAGAATCCAATTGTAACTCCAAGAAATATGGCTAGAGGGAGTCCGATTATTTTAAATCCAATGCAAAATAATAGGCCTACAATAAAAGCAATAAATACTTGACCTCTAAAATATGCACGCATACCATTGCTTAGGTCATCAATTATATCTTTTGCTGTATCTCTATATTTAACAGGAATCCATTTTGGCCATGACTCTTTTAGTTTTGGGTACCCAAGTAGAATGAATATGAGGTATATTAAAATGAAGAATATGCCAAATACGCCCATTAATAGGTCAATAGATTCTGAAAATAAGTTTTTTAGAAGAGGGATGATTTTGTTAATTGTTTCATTAATTGTGCTACTATTTATAAAGTCTTTTGCATAATCTGACTCAATAAATTGAGTTGCTTTAACATTAAGTTCTGATGAAATAGGGGGGATGAATTCAGAATATTCTTTTATCAAGTCAATTGCTCTTTGAAATTCTTTATTTATGAATGGGATGCTTATTAATGTTGAAGTAGTAAGTAATAATATAATACTGGCTATTCCAATAGTTACAGATACGCCTCTATTCTTAATTTTAAATTTAGTTTCAATAAATGTGATAACGGGGTTTATTAGGTAAGCAATAAATAATGCAATGAAAAAAGGAGTTAGTACATTTCTAAGTTTATAAATAAGATAAACAGTAAGAGATGAAATTACGAGGTTTCTTAATGAGTTGTTTTCCATAATATATTTTTGTGAAAAAATTGGTTTTCAATCATGCTCAAATTTATAATTCTTTATTTAAATACTAATTTTTAATAAAAATATTTTAATTTAAATATATTAATATTATAGTTTGTGTTAATAGTTTTTATATGTAAATAAATAATTTATTTAAGTCGTATAAAATTCTGATTATAAACAATTTAAATTATAGTTTAACATTAATTTAACATTAATATGTTAGTTGTTTTTTACAAGAAATAATAATTTATTTATACTTATAAATACACATATTTAAAAACCTTATTTCAGTATTTAAATGCAAATAAAATATTTAAAATCTATGACATCATATTTTTAAATAAAATTTGGTATTTCTTTTGTACTTTAGCGAATGTTATTATTTAGAGTAATTAAATAAAATCAGCACTATGGAGCAGAAATTGAATCTGTACAGAAGACTTATATTCTTCTCGATATTTTTATTCTCGAGTTTTATAATGAATGCTCAAGCTATTTGGCAAGATGTTAGTGAAAATTCTATCATTTCTTCCAATGAAAGGTATATCATACCTGCAACTTATAAAACATATGCTCTTAATTTTGAAACATTATTGGACTACTTAGTAAATGCTCCAAAGGAATTTTCTGTGGACATTGCTAGCGGAGGCCTAGCCATTGTTTTACCAATGCCTAACGGTCAAATGCATCAATTTTCTATTGTTGAATCTAGCTTAATGCCTAATAATTTGGCAGTAAAATTTCCAAATATCAAGTCTTATGTTGGTCAAGGATTAGATGATAAAACGGCTACACTTAGAATGTCTGTAGATCATAATGGATTTCATGCGATGGTTATTTCTGCTTCCGAAACTGTTTATATTGATCCTTACAGTTTAAATGATACAGAGTATTGTATATCTTATTACAAAAAAGATTTTTATGCTACTAACACAAAAGTTCGAGATATTGAGTGTGTTATTAATAAAGCTATCAATCAGCATAAATCAATATCTATGATTCCCGGACAATCTGGGGATGTATTAAGAACGTATAGAACTGCTATTGCAGCTACTGGAGAATATACAGAATTTCATGGTGGAACTGTTGAGGATGCTATGGCTGCGATCAATACTACACTGAATAGAGTTAATCAAGTTTTTGAACGTGAAGCTGCTATTCGATTAATTCTTGTAGAAAATAACGACGAAATAGTTTATATCAATTCATCTACTGATCCATATTCAAATGGTACTACTGGCGCTATGATTGATGAAAATCAAATTAATGTTGATAATATAATTGGTAATGATAATTACGATATTGGGCATGTTTTTGGTAAAGATAGTGGTGGATTAGCTTCTTTTGGTTCTGTCTGTAATAATTCTCAAAAAGCTAGAGGTGTAACAGGTGGTCAATTTCCAATTAATGATCCTTTTGATATTGATTATGTCTGTCATGAAGTGGGGCATCAATTTGGTGGAAGTCACACTCAAAATAACAGTTGTGAACGAGAGTCTACTGCGGCATATGAACCTGGTAGTGCTTCAACAATAATGGGGTATGCCGGTATTTGTTCTCCTGATCTCCAAGACAATTCTAATGATTACTTTCATACACATTCATTTGATCAGTTTACAAATCACATTAATGGTGAAGGATTGGCAACTGATTGTGCTGAACAG
Source organism: Bacteroidetes bacterium MED-G21 (assembly GCA_002457305.1). Lineage (GTDB taxonomy): Bacteria > Bacteroidota > Bacteroidia > Flavobacteriales > UBA7430 > MED-G21. The sequence continues at coordinate 16,293 of NTKG01000026.1, forward strand.
CTAGAAACTGGGAATAATATTCCTGTAGCTTTCGCTGGTGATGGTGGATTTACTATACCTGTTAGTACTCCTTTTGAGTTAGTTGGTAGTGCTAATGATCCTGATGCAGGTGATGAACTTACTTATTGTTGGGAGCAATTTGATTTGGGACCTGTTACTTCAGGTTCTGATAATAATTTAACAAATCCATCAGGAAATCAACCTATTTTTAGATCATGGTTGCCATCAATCTCATCTACTCGTGTTTTTCCTCAAACTGAGGATTTATTAGCTGGAACAACTACTATGGGTGAGCATTTACCTTCCTATTCAAGAGATTTAACATTTAGATTAACTGTAAGAGATAATAAAGCAGGTGGAGGCGGTGTGAGCTACGATCAAATGGCTTTTGAAGTAAGTGATGTAGCTGGTCCTTTTACAGTTAATAATATAACAGGTGTTTGGGAGTATGGCAACACATATTCAGTTAATTGGGATGTTGCAAACACTGATGCTGCTCCTGTTAATTGTTCTAATGTTGATATTTATTTGTCTTTGGATGGTGGTAATAGTTTTGATCAGTTACTTCTAGAGAGTGTTCCTAATAATGGAACTGCTGAGATTATTTGTCCAAATGAAGTTTCAAATCAGGCAAGAATTAAAGTAAAAGGTTCTGATAATATATTTTTCAATATTTCAAATATATTTGAAATTATTGAGCCTACTTCTCCTAATTTTGCGGTATCTGTGAATCCAGAATCTGTAGATATTTGTTCTAACGAATCTGCTGAATTTAATATACAAATAGATCCAATTTTAAATTTCTCAAATCCTGTAACTCTATCAATAGATTCATCTGATGATGATAATCTCAGTTTTAATTTTGACCCTATTGAATTAAGTCCTGGAAATAATTCTATTCTTACTATTTCGTCTCCTTTACCAATAGATATAGGAAATTATTCATATACTATCTCTGCTATCTCTGGTGATATAGTCCATGAGGAAAATATTGATATGAATGTATTCGAAGACCCACCTCAAGTTCCAGAACTTCTCTTTCCAAACCCTGATCTTTTAGGTGTATCTCAAACGCCAGTTTTTGATTGGGATGATGAAGAGACTGCGAATGGTTTTACTTTTTATCTTGCATCAGATTCTGCTTTTACAGTAATCATAGATTCTGTAGTTAATATTGAAGAATCTACTTATTCTTACGGTGAATTATTAGATGCTGAAACTGAGTATTTTTGGAATGTAGTTTCTCACAACCCATGTGGTTCATCAGAAAGTAGCGATACTTTAAGTTTTACTACTGGTGAGGAAGGTTCAACAGAAATTTATGGATGTACTGATCCTACAGCTTACAATTTTGATCCTACTGCAACATCTGATAATGGCTCTTGTGAACCATTTATATACGGTTGTACAAATCCTGATGCAGATAATTATGATTCAGAAGCTAACACTGATAATGGCTCTTGTATTGTATCTGGATGTACTAATGAACTTGCTGACAATTATGATGAGACTGCCAATAATGAAGATGGTTCATGTATTATTTCTGGATGTACTGATCCTGAGGCTTATAATTTTAATATTCAAGCCAATTTAGATGATGGATCATGTGTTCCATATGTAGGTGGTTGCACAGATCCTAATGGATATAACTTCAATCCTAATGCCAACTTTGAAGATGGTACTTGTGACTATGAATCATTAGTTATTATTCAGTACCAAGAGCTTCAAGGAAGTAATTTTGATTTTTGGACAATTATCAATGATATTCCTCCTGTCAGTTTCTTTGATTGGGATATGGGTGATGGAACCGAATATCAAACGAGTGAGGATACTATTCAGCATTATTTTCAAGAAAATGGGACTTATCAAGTAAGTGTTAATGTATTCACAACTTCAGGAGCTTACATGGCTACTGTAGATGTTTTTGTTTCTAATGTTAGTCTAGGTTGTATGGATGAAAATTCAATTAATTTTGATACGCTTGCAACAGAAGATGATGGTTCCTGTATTCCTCAAGTTTATGGTTGTACTGATGAGAATGCAATTAATTATGATGAACTTGCTAATACCGATGATGGTTCATGTATTGTCCTTGTTAATGGTTGTACAGATGAAACGGCTTTTAATTATGATGAAAATGCAAATGTTGATGATGGCTCTTGTGTTGAGATATTACTAGGATGTATTGATATTGAAGCATTAAATTATGCTGAATTAGCTAATACAGATGATGGTTCTTGTGAATATCCACTTCCTACGGAACCTGATTGGACAGTTGAAGTGACTTCTAATAATCACATTATTTTAATCCCATCTACTGCAGATATTACAATTAATGATTTACCGATAGATTCAGGTGATTATGTTGGTGTTTTTTATCTAGGACAAGATGAACAATATCATTGTGCTGGTAAGATGCTCTGGTCTGGAGTTACAAATACAATTACAGTATATGGTTCTGAACCTAATGAGAATAATGGAATTTCTGTTGGTGAAGAATTTACTTGGATGACCTGGAAAGCCTCAATTAATGAAGTTCGCATGGCCTTAGCAGATTACGATCTCACCATGCCACATTCTGATACTTATGTGGTTGATGGAATTAGTGGAATACTTGCTTTATCAAATACCATGACCCAAGATATCGAGTTAAGTCTCGGTTGGAATTTAATTTCTACTTATATTATTCCTGATTATCCTAATATTTTTGATGTTTTTGAGCCAATTGTCAATAATTTATTTCTTGCAAAAGATGAATTTGGTAATGTTTTTTGGCCAGAATGGGATTTAAATAATATAGGCGACAATACACCTGGGAAAGCCTACAAAATTAAAATGAACGCTGATGATACTTTACAAGTTCGTGGTGCAGTAGCTGACCCTCTAAATTATCCACTTGTTTTACCTTATGGATGGAGTTTTTTAGGATATCTACTTAGTCAAAATGAAGATCCTTCTGTTATTCTTGAAAGTATTGAAGATGACATTATGTTGATAAAAAATGACATAGGTAATATTTATTTTCCTGAGTATAATGTCAATACTATGGGAGATATGATTCCAGGCCAAGGTTATCAAATTCGCATGACTGCTGAACGAGAATTTATTTATCCTTTGAATGATTAGTATTCTTTGATAATTTTATTTTATCTTACTTTATAGCTCTAATTAATTAGAGCTATTTTTTTTTAACCAGAAAAACAAACCCAAGCCTAGTAAAATTAATGCAGTAGATATCATCTCTGCTTGAGTAAGACCATTATAAAGTTCATTGTTTATTCGAATCTTTTCGATAGAGAAACGTTCTAATCCGTTAAACACTAAATACAGTCCAAATAGCATTCCGGGAGTTTTAAAGCTGTTTCTAAGCTTCCAGATGATGGTAAATAGAATTATCCCCATTAGTGCTTCATAAACAGAAGTAGGATAAACTGGATTAGCTAATTCATAACAATATATTCCAAGAGGGTCAGAGCAGATTTCCATTCGCTCGCCTGCTCGAATTACATTGTTGGGATACGTGTAACCCCATGTCCAATCTGGTAAAAAATCGAGCCAACCTGGCTTTGCATTAAGATTTGGAATACCCCAGTCGCCATCACCAGACATATGGCATCCAATTCGACCAACACCATAAGCTAACATTAGTGGTGCAGCCATAACATCTGCTATGATGCCTGTTTTAATCTTGTATTTTTTTACATAAGCAATCACAGCTAAAGCCCCACATATTAAACCGCCATAAAAAGTAAGTCCACCACCAGAAAATAATTGACCAATTGGGTCAGAAATAAAATCATTCCAATTTTCAAGTTGGTGAAAAATTTTTGCACCAATTAAACCTGACAGTGCAGAAAT